>CAYHNM010000219.1:0-3520 GCA_964357985.1 uncultured Nitrospira sp.
CGGCAGCAGCATGACCATGATCACGCCGACCACACCCACGGACATGACAATGTCCGGATGCTTGAGCAGTGGAGGATGTTCGATTGGAGTCACGGTTGTCGTGGATGCCATGTAATACAGCCCTTCTTATAACTGTCCGGGGTTCACTCCCCTGGCCCGGTACACAAACGCCAGGATTTCAGCAACAGCGCGATACAGGTTCGACGGGATTTCCTTCCCGATATCGACCAGCCGGTAGAGCGTTCGAGCGACCAGCTTATTCTCGACCACGGCCACCCCATGATGACGAGCCAGCTCACGAATACGTTCCGCGATAAAACCGGCGCCCTTGGCCACCACGAACGGGGCGGCTTTCTGTGTCGCGTCATATTTCAGCGCGACCGCCAGGTGCGTGGGGTTGGTGACCACGACATCGGCGGTCTTCACCGCCGCCATCATGCGTTTCTTGGCGAGATCGCGTTGCGCGGAGCGGATACGGCCACGGACTAACGGATCGCCCTCTGACGCCTTGTGCTCTTCCTTCACTTCTTCTTTGGTCATGCGCAGATCACGGGACCACTCAAACCGTTGATACATGTAGTCCACGGCCGCCAGGACGGCCAATGCGCCCACGACGCCCATCGCCACTTTCAACGTGAGGTGCCCGGCCATTTCGATCGAAGCCGGCAGATCGTAGTCCATCAGTCCCGGCACCATGAGCAGATCGTGACGCGCGGTAAAGAGGGCGACCGCCATGATGATGGCAATTTTCATGAGCCCCTTGACGAGTTCCATCACCGATCTGGTGGAGAACAGTTTGCCCAGCCCCGTGATCGGATTGAGCTTGCTGAAATTGGGCTGCAGCGCGTTCGGCCTCCACAGAAATCCTGTTTGCGCCAGCGAGGCGCCGGTCCCCATGAACAGAATGACGGCGAGAACCGGAAGGATCAGGATCATCGTCGTCATACTGATCTGCACGATAATGGTATGGATATGTTCCACCGTCAGCGCTTTCCAAAAGGTCTCGTCGAATGACAATGACAGCCCACGCCGCGTGACGTCGGTCAACTGCCGCAGTCCGATCGGCACTCCGATGGCCAGAAACCCGACCCCTCCAATAAGGACCGCCGCTGTGCCGACATCGCGGCTGATCGCGACCTGTCCATCGCGTCGCGCCTCCGATTTGCGTTTTTCAGTCGCTTCTTCTGTCCGACTGCTCTTATCTGAATCAGCCACGTCCGAGACTCCTCAGCAAGGCTTCGATCGTGAGTTGGAGCTGTTCGAATTCCGACCCGATCAACGCCACGGTAAACGGCATGCCAAGACTCAGGACGAGCAACCCGCCGGCAATCGTAATGGGAAAGCTTAAGACAAAGACCTGGACTTGCGGGACGGCGCGACCGAGCAAGGCCATAAGCACATTGATGAGCAAAATGGTAATCAGCACCGGCGCGGACAATTTCAGGCCGATCGTAAACATCCGTTGTGACAACAGAAGAATCTCTTCTCCCAGGTGCGAGGACAGATGGGCGCCGAACGCGGGGATCGCCTCATAACTGTGAATGATGGTCGCCATGGCAAACAGATGCGCATTCAAGGAGAGGAAGATCAACGAGGCCAGCATGGTGAAGAACTGCGCGATCATCGGGGTTTGATGGGAGGTCGTGGGGTCGAACAGATGGACCGCCCCGAACCCCATTTGAATACCCAACAACTCGCCGGCCACTTCCAACGCGCCAAACAGCAAGCGGACCGCTAACCCGATCGTGACACCAATCGTCATCTCGCTGAGCATGCCACCGACCAAGATCATGGGATCCAGCGACACGGTAGGCATCGGAATCGACGGAGCCAGCATCAGGCTCAACGTCAGCACTAAGCCAAGCTTGACCTTGACGGGAATCGTCCGTCCGCTGAAGACCGGCAGCGCGGCCAGCAGCCCTCCGATGCGGGATACCAGGACAAGAAACGCCTGGAATTGCGGAAGAAGAATGTGAATGGTCTGCGTCAGTCCCATGCCGTCCTAGCGAATGTAGTCAGGAATATTGGTCAGGAGATTCGTCATGAAACTCGTCATGACGCCCAACATCCAGGGCAAAAACACGAGAATAGCGCCGAAGAGAGTTAAGACCTTGGGCACAAAGCTCAAGGTCGGCTCATTCAATTGAGTCATGGCTTGAAAGGCGCTCACGGCCAAGCCAACCAGCAGGCTCAACCCTAAGATAGGCGCCGAGACCATGAGGGTCGTTTCCAACGCTTGCCGTCCGAGTTCAGTGACCATTTCCGGTGTCATAGAATTACTGAAAGCTCCTGACCATCGATCCGACAACGAGATACCATCCATCGGCCAGCACAAATAAAATGAGTTTGAACGGCAATGAAATGACGGCCGGCGGCAAGAGCATCATGCCCATCGACATCAGAATGCTGGCCACCACCATGTCGACAATCAAAAATGGGATATAGATCAAGAAGCCGATCTGAAAGGAGATGCGTAGCTCACTGAGAATAAAGGCTGGGATCACCACATGTGTCGGCACATCAGCTATCTTTTCCGGTTTAGGAATCTTACTGAGCGTGATAAAGAGCTCGAGGTCCTTGTCCCGGAGCTGGCGCAACATGAATCCTCTGACCGGTTCGATGCCCTTCTTCCAGGCATCTTCATAGGACAGTTGTTCGGCCAAGAGCGGTTGCAGCGCCTCGCTGTACACTTGCTGTCCCACAGGGGCCATGATGAACATCGTGAGAAACAAGGCGAGCGCCAGCAAGACTTGATTCGGGGGAACCGATTGCGTACCCAATGCTTGGCGAAGAAACGAGAGGACGATCACGATCCGTGTAAATGACGTGACCATGATAAAGAGCGCCGGCGCCAGCGAGAGGACCGTCATGAGGATCAGAATCTGAATGACGACGGCCGTCTGCTTGGGCGAATCCGATCCAAGATCGATACTGACCGACGGCCCGGCAGCCCACACCGGCTCCGGCGTCGCCATCCCCAGGCCAAGCAGGAGCAGGATCCCCATCAGAACGAGTCTGGTCCACGGCGTTGCCACGTGGATCATGCTATGCATGCGGTCCGCCTTGCTTCCCCTGCCCGAAGGCTTTGGTCACATCCTGCCACCATTCAACCGACAGCAGGCTACGAGGGGAAATCCCGCACGGGGCACCGGTCTGACCGGAGGATGCTATGAGGGTCGCCAGATGTTCTGTGGCTTCGATACGACCGAGAGGAATGAGCGTCTCTGACGTCACACCAACGGCAAAGTATTGACCGGCAATGGCCACGAGGGCGATAGATTGTCGTGGAGCCAGGTAGCTATTCGCCACGACCTGAATGAGGGGTGTGCCACCGGACATACCGATGCGTTGTGATAACACCCGACGAGCAACCCAGGCGACGGCTCCCATCAGAAGCAGGACCGTACCCAACGCCAAGAGTGTTCGGCCCATACTGTCCCACACGTCAACCACGGTATCGCTCCCCTATTGCTTAGGCCAGTTGCTTGACACGTTCCGCAGCGCTCACCACATCGGTGAG
>CAYHNM010000220.1:0-3519 GCA_964357985.1 uncultured Nitrospira sp.
CACCGGATTTCAGCGCGCGAAACAACTCGCCGCCTGAGACAATGTCGACGCCGCTGCCCTCTCTGGCCATCAGACTGAGGATGGCCAAATTCGAGTTCGACTTCATGGCAAAGGCGATGACATGGGGGATGTTCTTGAAGGCACTATCGTACGCCCTGAAATGCCGGATGAGCGTCGAATGGCTATAGACATAGCAGGGCGTACCGACTTCTTTGGCGATTCGGCTGATCGGCACCTGTTCGCAATATAACTCGCCCTGGTGATACTCGAAGTCATGCATCGTGAAAATCCTCGTTCAGTACGTTGATCCCGCTCACCGCGAATTCCCTGCCGCCATTACCTCGTTCCGACCGGCCGTAACGGCGGCAACTCTTCATCCTGCCCTTTGATCTCGCCCGGCGCGACCTGATCCGAAGACACTGTGGTATTGGCTGCCTCTTGAGGCTCGCCCAATTTCTTCAACTCCGTCTTCTGTCTGGCAATCGTCGGATTGACGCCTACGTTCTCCGGAGCAACCGGAGCACCCACGACGCCGCAACCCGTCACGATAGTCAATACGGTCAGGCTCACACCAGCAAGAAAACCGTCTCTCGTTTGTTTCATGCCAACAACTTCGCCAGCTCTTTGAGGCGGCGAACCACTTGCAACCTGGCAGTCCCGCCGATCTGTGCCTTCCGGTCGATGGCTCCCTGCACCGTGAGCCGCTCCAGCACGGACTTCTCGAAGCGGGGCGAAAAGACACAGAGCTCTTTGACCGTGAGTTCGGAGAGTTCGCGCCCGGCATCCAGCGCCCAGCGCACGATCCGGCCGGTAATCGCGTGCGCTTCTCGAAATGGTACACCCTTGATCACTAAATAGTCAGCCAGCTCCGTCGCCAACATCCCGCCCCCTATCAAGGCGCGAGTCAGCGCGGCTCGATCCACTTTGAGCCGGCGCATCAACTCCGTCATGACTTCGACACAGTCTTGCGTCGTGTCGAGTGCGTCGAATAGCGCCGGTTTATCTTCCTGCAAATCGCGGTTGTAGCTGAGCGGCAGGGCTTTCAACGTCGTCAGCAATCCGATGAGATGGCCGTAGACGCGGCCGGTCTTTCCACGCACCAGCTCAGGAACATCAGGATTCTTTTTCTGGGGCATCATGCTGCTGCCGGTACAGAATCCGTCCGGCAGATCGACAAAATGAAATTCCTGCGTGGCCCAGATAATGAGCTCCTCGCTCATGCGAGACAAATGCATCATGACGACCGCCAGCGCCGCCGCCACTTCGATCATGAAGTCCCGGTCGGACACCGCATCGAGACTGTTGTGCGTAACTGCGGGAAAGTCCAACAAGGCCGCGGTATAGAGCCGGTCCACCGGATAATTCGACCCCGCCAGCGCCCCGGATCCCAGCGGCATCACGTTGACACGCGTCCGGGCATCCGCAAGACGCGCGTTGTCGCGCATAAACATTTCCACATACGCGAGAAAATGATGCGCCAGCAACACCGGCTGCGCGCGCTGCAGATGCGTGTAGCCCGGCATCGGCACATCGAGATGTTCCGTCGCCTGGGTCACGAGCACGCGCTGAAATTCCGTAAGCCGCCCAATGAGGACCGTGAGCTGATCACGCACATAGAGCCGCACATCGAGCGCCACTTGATCGTTCCGGCTGCGGCCCGTATGCAATTTGCCGCCGACCGGACCGATCAACTCGGTCAATCGGCGCTCGATCGCCATATGAATATCTTCGTCTTCCGGCAGAAACGTGAACCGCTCGCGCTCCAGCTCGTGCTGCACCAACTGCAAGCCGCGCACGATCGTCGCGGTCTCGCGGCGGCTGAGCACACCGGCCTTGGTCAGCGTCCGGCAATGGGCGATGCTGCCGCGGATATCGTGCGCGTACAGCCGCTTATCCACCGCAATGGATCGTGTGAAGGCTTCCACTAACCGATCGGTAGGTTCCCGAAAGCGTCCCGCCCACGCTTTACTCGGCTGCTTGCCTGATACTGCTTTGCCGGATCTCCGACTGGCCATTAGGACTTCGCTTTCCGCCTTTGCGCCCGGATCTTCAACCGCAGCGCGTTCAACCGGATGAAACCCTCGGCATCTTTCTGGTTGTACACATCGTCTTCTTCAAACGTGGCAATATCCAGCCGATACAACGAATTCTTGGACTTGCGGCCAGCAAGCGTGCAGCTGCCCTTGTAGAGCTTTACCCGCGCGGTCCCCGAGACATCTTTTTGTGCTTCGTCGATAGCCACCTGGATCATCTCCCGCTCCGGGCTGAACCAGTACCCGTTGTAGATCAGATCGGCAAACCGCGGGATCAGGCTGTCACGGAAGTGCAGGACCTCCCGATCCATCGTGAGCGATTCGAGTCCGCGATGCGCAACGTGCAGGATCGTCCCGCCAGGCGTTTCGTACACGCCGCGGGACTTCATCCCGACATAACGATTCTCAACCAGATCGACACGGCCGACGCCATGGGCCCCGCCCAGCTTGTTGAGGTATGCCAGTAGTTTAGCCGGGCTCATCTTCTTGCCGTTGACGGCGACCGGGTTCCCCTGCTCATACTCGATTTCGACTTCCAGCGGCTTGTTCGGCGCGTGCTCCGGAGACACGGTCATCTGGAAAATTTCATCCGGCGGCGACTTCCAGGGATCTTCGAGGATGCCGCCCTCGTAGCTCACATGGAACAGATTCAGATCCATGCTGTACGGCTTGGCTTTCGTGGCCGTCACGGGAATGCCGTGCTTGTCGGCATATTCGATACACTCACGCCGGGACCGGAGCGTCCACTCGCGCCACGGCGCGATAATCTTGAGATCCGGAGCCAGCGCGGTGTAGGTCAACTCGAACCGGACCTGATCGTTCCCTTTTCCGGTTGCCCCATGGGATACGGCCTCGGCGCCTTCCTGCAACGCAATTTCGGCCTGGCGGCGTGCGATGAGCGGACGCGCAATCGACGTGCCCAGAAGGTAGCAGCCTTCGTACATGGCGTTCCCGCGCAACATCGGAAACACATAGTCCTTCACGAAGGTTTCGCGCAGATCTTCGACATAGACTTTTTTCACGCCGAGTTTCTTCGCTTTGGCCTTGATCGCCTGCAGATCTTCGCCCTGACCAAGGTCGGCGCAGAAGGCAATGATTTCCGCGTGATAGGTTTCCTGCAGCCATTTGAGGATGACCGACGTGTCGAGTCCGCCGGAATAGGCCAGCACCACTTTCTTAATCGGTTTTGGTTTCATGATGAACGCTTATGCCCTGCCTTTCTTCTGAGTCAGCAACTGAACCAAGATCGCTTTCTGCATATGCAGCCGGTTTTCTGCTTGATCGATCACGACGGACTGCGGCCCGTCGAGCACGTCGGCGGTAATTTCTTCTCCACGATGCGCCGGCAGGCAATGCATGACGATGGCATCGGGCTTCGCCCTCTGCAATAAACGCCCGTTCAACTGATAGGGAGCAAGCGTCCGCAGGCGACGCGCCTGCTCCCGTTCACGCCCCATGCTGATCCACACATCGGTGTAGAGTACAT
>CAYHNM010000221.1:0-3495 GCA_964357985.1 uncultured Nitrospira sp.
CTGTTTAATTTTGCCTCAATACATCCACCATGGCCGGATGACGCGCTATGCCCATCCAGATCAGAGACCAGGGCCTTGACGAACCTCCGCCCGCTCACCGAATAGACAGGCACCATTTCAATGTCCACTATTCTCCTAAAGGGTGAATCACCGCCCCGGTAGGAGACTCACCCCCGCTGAAGCTCGACGCCCTCCGGCACAGACTCCTGCAGGCCTCACCTGATCATCCTCCGGTCGGCTAGGCATTAGGTGGCGAGCAGGCCGTGAACGGCTAATACCCCATCGCGATGTTGAGTTTGGCGAGGACGGCTGGCGTAAGGGTGAATTCAGCTTGCACCTCGATGCGATGCGGAACCAGCAGCGTCGTATGGAAGACAATGTCGCGTATGGGAATTTTGAACTCTGGATTTTGAGGTGTACTGAGCTCGACGGCCTCGACTGAATTCGTGATAGCGCCGCTGTCTTGCGGACCATAGGTCGTCATGACCGCATCGATAATCTCCTTCACCTTTTCATTCGGCTCCACGCCCTCGATACTTTTGAGCAAGAGCGGAATCACATCCTCTTTCGCCTGATCAGACAGGGTGAAGTTTTCGACCCGCTCTTTCCGGCGCAGTGACATCAGATCATTGTCCAGATCCTTACTGAAGGCCCCGTACGCGAACCGGAAAAACTCGAAATGAAACCCCTTGAAGCCCTTCCCGAACGTTTGGAGCTCGCAGAGAAAGCCCAGTTGCTGCAACTTGACGTCACTCAGCAGTCCGTGCGGCTCCGCAAGGTACAGCACATAGAGAAGGAGGGCGCGATCGACCGTAATCTGGTTGGGCTTTCTCATCTATTCTCTCCGATAAGCCGGAATGGTCGAACTATAGACAGCCCACGGGAGCATCGTCAAACCCATTCGCGGCGACTTCCCCCCTTGACCCTCTGCCGGCTTTAGTCTTTAATGGCTATTTTGAAAGGAGGGCCGGCCGGACTCTATGCCCAAACATGTGAAAGAGATGGAAGCGCTGAAAGCGCACCTCGGCAAACACCAGCTGAAGTATACGCGCCAGCGCGAACTCATTCTCGACGCCTTCCTCCAGCAGGAACATATCACCGCTGAAGAGATGTACCACCAACTGGCAAAGAAAGACCCGCATCTGGGGCTCGCAACCATCTATCGCACACTCAACCTCTTTTGTGAGGCCGGTCTGGCGCAGGCCCGGCATTTCGGCACGCAAACCCAATATGACAATACTTCCCACAAGGGCCACCACGACCACCTGATCTGCACCGACTGCGGCAAGATCGTGGAATTTGAAAACTGCGAGATCGAAAAACTCCAGGAGGAAGTCGCGACCCGGAACGGTTTCACCATTTCCACTCACCGCCTTGAGCTCTACGGGCTCTGTGGACGCTGTCGTCATTGACCCCTGCCGTTTTTTTTGCTATCTTCTTGAGACGATTTATCAATTTCAATTGCGAGGCACGCCGCGCCCATGAGCACTTTTTTGAAACAGCTTCGCTCCGTCACAACGCGCACGCACCGTCAGATCATCCCTGCGCTGGCCGTAGGCCTTGTCACACTCGTGTCATTGTTGCTGCCTCAGGCCGATTCATTGGCCGCAGACAAGCTTGTCGTCTATTCAGGCCGGGCCGAACGACTCATTAAACCGGTCTTCGACGCGTTTACCGCAAAAACGGGCATACAGGTAGATCTGCTATCATCCGGCACCACGGAACTCGTCAACCGGCTGAAGGCGGAGGGCGCTCGAACCCCAGCTGACCTCCTGTTGACCAATGATGCCGGAAGCCTTGAACTCGCTCGGGGAGCCGGACTGTTGCGGCCGCTCAACATGCGCGAGGTCGATCGGGCCATTCCCTCGCAGTTCCGCGCAACGGACAACAGCTGGGTCGGCCTCTCGGGCCGCTTCTGGATCATTGTGTACAACACAACGATGGTGAAACCCGATCAGCTCAACTCCCTGCTCGACCTGGCGAATCCCCAATGGAAAGACAAGCTCGCGATTCCCAACTCAGGCAGTGAGTACCTTCAGGCAGGCGTGTCGGTGATCCGCGCCGCTCACGGCGATGAGCGCACTAAGAAATTCCTGGAAGGCCTGCGTGACAACGCCGGCTCGCAGGTCTATCAAAAAAGCTCCCAGATCGTGGATGCTGTGGCCAAAGGGCAGGTCGCCGTGGGTATCGTGAATCATTACTACGTGTACCGTCATCTCGCCACGCAGCCCACCGCTCCATTGGCCGTGATCATGCCGGATCAAAAAGAAGGCGGCATGGGCGCAATCATGAACGTGACCGGGGTCGGCATCACGAAACCGAGCACCCATGTGGAAAACGCCAAGCTGCTGATCGAGTTTCTCGTAGCACAGGCCGGACAAAAGATGTTTGCCGATCTGGATAAGGAATATCCATTACATCCGGAAGTAAAGGCAGACCCGGCCCTGGTTGATCGAAAGAGCTTCCGCGCCGCCCAGGTGCCGCTGACACGATTGGCTGAGCTCCGGGAACCGACCCTCACGCTCATTGAGCAAGTGGGCCTCCGCTAATTCACGAGGCCCGTTGTGACTACGCTTCGCCAGCAGCTCGCCTCTCCGCTGCAACTTGCCGCGATCGCCACCGCCGGGCTGATTCTGCTTCCACTCGGCTATGTCACCGTCCTCGCACTATCGGCTGACCCGGCTGTCTGGTCTCGCCTGTGGGCGACGAGAATTCCTGAGCTGCTGTTTAATACTATTACTCTCGCAGGGGCTGTCGCCGTCCTCACGCTGATCCTGGGGGTCTCCACGGCATGGTTGGTGGTCCGCTTCGATTTTCCTGGACGCCGCCTCTGGGAAGCCGCATTAATTCTTCCGCTCGCCATGCCCACGTACGTCCTGGCGTACGTCTACACCTATCTCCTGGGATTCGGCGGGCCGGTGGAGCACCTTTGGCAACTCTGGGCCGGGCCGCAAGCTCGCATCGTGTCGCCCCAGAGCTTTTGGGGCACGACGCTCGTCATGGCCCTCGATACTTTTCCCTTCGTCTATCTGCTCACCCGCAGCGCCCTCCTAAGTCTGAACGTCTCCTTCGAGGAAGTGTCGCGAGTTTGCGGAGTCTCCCGCCTGATGACGCTCTGGCGAGTCACGCTTCCCCTGATGCGGCCGTCGATTGCAGCGGGAGTCGCGCTCGTCATTCTCTATGTGGTCTCGGATTTCGGCGCGGTGTCGCTGCTGCGCTATCAGACGCTCACCTACGCCGTGTTCCAACAGATGACCGGACGTTCCGACAATACCGCCGCGAGCATCCTCAGCGTCTTGCTCGTTGTACTGGCTCTGCTGTTTCTCGTCACGGAGCGCTGGTTCCGCCAGCGCAGCCGCTTCTACCAGACCGCCGGCCGCTACCGGCCGCCGCAGCGCGTGCGCTGCTCCTGGGTCGGCGCTGCCTCAATCACTGCGGTCATGAGCCTGATCGTCGCCATGTCCTTCGGCATTCCCGCCTGCTTGCTGATCACAT
>CAYHNM010000222.1:0-3488 GCA_964357985.1 uncultured Nitrospira sp.
GTTCATCGCGGCCAAAATCCTGTCATCTCCACTTTGCAGTGGGATGTGGAGGTAGGGACAGAGTTTGGATGATGAGGCCATCAGCTGGAGTAACTGATCGGTGACGGTGGTTGGTTCGATGGAGGAAATCCGGATGCGTTCCAGGCCGGGAATGGTTTCCAGCCGAGTGATTACAGTACAGAGATCCGCACCGGCCTGGTTGTATTGTCCGATGTTCACACCGGTCAAAACAACTTCCCGAACTCCCTGTTCAGCCAGGAGCTCGGCCTCGCGCAACAGATCGTCGAGCAGGCGGCTTCGTTCCCGGCCTCGCGCAAAGGGAATCAGGCAGAAGCTGCACATGGTACTGCAGCCGTCCTGAATCTTGAGCGGTGCGCGGGTGGAATCCGGTGCGCCATACTCGGGCAGTTCAAAGTCCTCCGGGGCGATGGTCTTGGTGCGATGCACGACCGGCGCCGCGTGCTTCTGCAGACGATCGCTTGGTGGCAGAAAGGTCGGGAGGTCGAGCTTGTATTGATTCCCGACGATCAGGTCGATACCAGCCTGTTTCTTCAATCCTTCCGGTCCCGTCTGCGCATAGCAGCCGGTGACGGCAATAAAGGCTTTGGGGGAATGTTTAAGTGTCTTGCGAATGAGATACCGGGAGGTCCGTTCGGCGTCTTCCGTGACAGAGCAGGTATTGAGGACGAGAAGGTCTGTGGGTTCGCCGAATGCGACCAGACGATAGCCATCCAGCCGCAGTCGTTCACCGAGCACGGCGGTTTCTGCCTGGTTAAGCCGACAGCCGAGCGTATGCAGCGAGGCGCGTGGTTGTGCAGTGTTCGTGATCATCCCGTGGCATTATAGGGTAGCGTTCGGGAAAGGGGCAAGAAGCGGTTCACGCGGACCCGCGTTATCAGGACATCCCTGAACACTCTTGCGATCGAGTCGGTGTGATCGAGCGAACTTACATTCTTTCCCCTGGACCAGTCAGGGCGGATGTCGGTACCATACCGATTCGAACGACATTGATCTATTGAGGAGGGGATGTCGGTGAAGAAGGACTCAAGACAAGCGCGAAGGTTCGGGGTTCAGATTCCTATCACCTTTCGGCACGAGGAGCAGAATCGGAACGGAACCGTCCTGAATCTTTCTGCGCAAGGATGTGCGATCACAGCCGACCAGCTTCCTGCGATGCAGGCCTACATCTCGCTGGTGATTGACCTACAGGCCGGTATGAAGCCCGTTGAAGTCGAACTTGCGGGAGTGCGGTGGGTATCCGACTATCGTTGCGGTCTGGAGTTTATCCGGCTATCCGTGGAATCGTCACGGCGTTTGAATGAATTTGTTGCGCTCTTGGAGCGGACGCCCTGAACGAGACTGACCCCATCCGGTATGGGGGCGACCGAATAAAACCTATTTCATAGCAACGGCACGGACTTGACGATACGTCGTCATGCCTTGCAGCACTTTGTGGATTCCGTCCTGGAGCAACGTCGTCATCCCCTCGTGAATGGCCATGTTCAGGATATCCGCTGTTTTAACTCTCGATTGAATCAGGTTCTTGATCGTTTCTGATCCGATCAGCAGCTCATGTAGCGGAACCCGGCCTTTGAGTCCGCTCTGGTTGCAGCTCTCACAACCCCGTCCTCGATACAAAACAAGGTCAGCCGTGTAGTCGACGCCGAGCTTCTCCCAGTTCAGTGCCCCATAGCCCAGCGCGAGTTCATCATACTCCTGGCGCGTCGGGTGGTAGCCTTCCTTGCAGTGTTCGCAAATGCGCTTGCACAGACGCTTTGCCAACACGCCCAGCATCGCATCGGCGAAGTTGAACGAATCGCATCCCATATCGAGCAATCGTGTCACCGTTTCCGCCGCGCTGTTCGTGTGCAGGGTGCTAAGCACGAGATGGCCCGTAAGAGAAGCTTCGATGGCCGTATCCGCCGTTTCCTTGTCACGCATCTCTCCGATCATGATTACATCCGGATCGGCGCGCAGGAAGGCTCGCAGGGCGGTGGCAAATGTGAAGCCGATCTTCGGATGGACCTGAACCTGGCGCAGTCCATCTTGCGTAATTTCGATCGGATCTTCAGCCGTCCATATTTTACGCTCGTCGGTATTGATATGTTCCAACACAGCATGCAGGGTAGTCGTCTTTCCCGATCCGGTCGGCCCCACGCACAGAATGATGCCATAGGGTTTTTCGGCGAGTCCCTTGATGGCTTGCAGGACCTCCGGCGTGAAATCCATCGCCTCCAACGGGATGCTGTTTTTCGACGTCAGGAGGCGCATGACGATATCTTCGTTGCCGCCGGCTGTCGGCAGCGTCGCAATTCGCAGCTCTAACTCCCGGTCTTTGGGCAGCTTAAAGCGAATCTTTCCGTCTTGCGGCTTCCGTCGTTCAGCAATGTCCAGATTGGCCATGATCTTGATTCGAGAGGTGAGGGCCCGTCGATACACCGCAGGGATTCGCATGGAGGTGAAGCAGGTGCCATCGACACGAAACCGGACTGCGGTTTCTTTCCGATCCGAGTAGGGCTCGATATGAACATCCGAGGCTCCTAGCCGGTATGCTTCCGTAATCACTTGATTGGCAAGCCGTACGATCGCAGAATCGTTTTCATTGATCTCTCCGCTGTCCTGCTCGGCCTCCCGTTCGGATCCTGCCTCGCTGACCAATTCTCCGAGAATCTCCGTGATGGAGCCTCCGCTGGCCTGATCGGTAACGATGAGGAGGTACTGCTCGATATCCCTTCGGAGACCGACTGAAAACCTGATTGTCAAACCGGGGAAGGCTCGCCGGATATCGACTCCTTGCTCGAGGTCATGCGGATCGTTAATGACGATATCTACAATTGTTCCCTGTTTCTTCAGAGGAATCCAGGCGTGTTTCCTCAGGTAGTCGAAGCTGAGGTCTTTGAGAAGGTCCGGATCGATGACGGTTCGCTCATCGAAGGCCACATAGGGGCATTGATAAAACTCGCTGAGCGCAAGTCCCAGATCGCCTTTTGGTACACGGTACTTGTCGATCAAGATGGTCTCTAAATCAACCTGTCGAGACAAGGCCTCTTCAACGGCGATTTTCAGAGTCTCAGAACTGATAAGGCCACGGTACGCGATGCAGTCTAACAAGCTTCGTTCCATCGCTCTTCGAAATTGTGTGGCCATAGAGATTGTGCTTTCTAAAAGTGCGAATAAGGGAACGCGTCCTGACCGCCCGTTTCTCAGTCGAGGAGACATCATTCTAGCCGCTTCGTGCTGATGGACAAGGAGAATCCGGATTCTTGAGTCAGAGACAAGATGCAAGATTCGATCTTCGGTAACCGTCATTTGACAGTCGTCGCGTGGCTCGATACAGTGACGCGCCTACCGGGAGGTGTCTAGATGCTCACGCGCGCAACCTGGATGCGTACACTGCTGATCGCCTCTCTCTTGATCGTGCCCGCTCGTACCTCGTCCCACGGAGTCTTGCCGGTTGAACCGGAGCTGACAACGCGGCTCGATGAACT
>CAYHNM010000223.1:0-3484 GCA_964357985.1 uncultured Nitrospira sp.
CGCTGCGGCCTTGCTGGACGGCTTTTTTGAGCATCCTGATGGCGTTGAGGTCTCTATGCGTTATGGGGCATTGTAATGGTGCAGCTCTCTTGCACTGACTTTTTCAGCATTCTGCTAGCCGAGCGGTAGCGTATGATGGAGTCTCGATCACTCTTGTGGGGATCTCGCATCGGTCTGACGCTCGAATGGGTGGCCTTGGGAGTCTGGGTGGGCGGGTTAGTGATTCTGGTGGCCGCCGTGATTCCGGCGGTGTTTAACACGTTCGGCGGGCAGGATTCCGGGGGATTTTTTCTGACGAGAGCATTTGAAGGATTCAATCGAGCGGTGATGGTGGTGATGGTGGTGCTGATAGCCGGAATGGTCTGGCGCCGGTGGGTTCAGCATCCTGTGATGGCTCCCACAGCGCTTGAAATGGTTTTGCTCGGGGTGATGGTGCTGATTGCGGGGATCATTATCGGGTTCTTGCACCCTCAGGCAGCAGCACTGCAAGCCGAGGCCTTTGCGATCAAAGATGAGGCGGCGAGAAAGGCGGCGTTTGAAGCCTTCTTCAAGCTCCATATGCCCGTGCGCGCGCTCTATATGGTGAATCTCTGTTTGGGCATCGTATTGATGGGTGTGCGGGTCAATCATACGTTGCACACATTGCGAGTGAGCAAGGGGCAGACATGAAGAAAGCGTTATTGGCATTGGCCGATGGAACGGTATTCGAGGGGCGAGCTCTTGGCCACGAAGGCGAAGCTGTCTCTGAAGTAATGTTCAACACGGCCATGACCGGGTATCAAATGGGTGTGCGGGTTAATTACACATTGCACACATTGCGAGCGAGTAAGGGGCAGGCATGAAGAAAGCGCTCTTGGCATTGGCCGATGGGACAGTCTTCGAGGGGCGCGCGCTTGGGTATGCAGGCGAAGCCATCGGTGAAGTGGTGTTCAATACGGCCATGACCGGGTACCAAGAGGTGCTGACCGATCCCTCCTATAAAGGACAGATCATCACGATGACCTGTCCGCATATCGGAAACTACGGGGTGACGCCGGAGGATATCGAGTCGCGGAAAGTCTGGGCGGAGGGGTTTGTTGTGATGGAGGCCAGCCGGCTGGCGAGCAACTGGCGAGGCAAGGAGTGTATTCAGGATTATCTGGCCAAGGCCAAGATCGTTGCAATCGAGGGGTTGGATACCCGTGCTTTGACCCGCCATCTCCGGGAGAAGGGCTCGCAGCAGGCGGTGATCACGCATGTGGATGCCGATCGAGAGTCTGCCGTCAAGAAGGCCAAGCAGGCGCCGAGCATTCTCGGCCGCGATCTCGTCGCCGAGGTGACCTCGAAACGTTCCTATGAATGGGAAGCCGGTTCAGGGGAATGGATGCCGGATGTGGTGCCGGTACGGGCGCGATCCGAGCGACGAAAGCCCTGGCGGGTGGTGGCCTACGATTTCGGCGTAAAGGAAAATATTCTGCGACGGCTGGTTGATGTAGGGTGCCACGTGACGGTCGTGCCGGCGTCGACGTCGGCTGCTGAGGTGCAGGCGTTGAAGCCGGACGGAGTGTTTCTCTCGAATGGTCCAGGCGATCCGGAAGGCGTGCCCTATGCGATGGAGGCGGTGCGAGCCTTGATCGGTCGCTACCCGATCTTTGGTATTTGCCTTGGCCATCAAATCATCGGATTGGCTTTGGGCCTCAAGACCTACAAGCTGAAATTCGGGCATCATGGATCGAACCATCCAGTCATCGATATCCGGACTCGCAAGGTCGAGATCACCTCGCAGAATCACAATTTCGCCGTGCAAAGCCCGACTCCGATTAGTGGCGTACCGGAGCGTCCGGTGACGATCGAGACCAAGCTCGGCAAGGTGTCGATTACCCACCTGAGCCTGAACGATCAGTCGATTGAAGGGATGGTCTGTCTGGACCAGCCGGTCTTTTCGGTGCAGTATCATCCGGAGGCCTCACCCGGTCCGCATGACTCGGCGTACCTGTTTGAGGAGTTTGTGCAGCTTATGGAGAAACATCATGGATAGATTCAGCCAATCCGTCGCCGGTGTGTTCGTCGTGGTCTTGAGTGTGTTGCACACGGGCTGCGTCAATATTCAGATCCCGCCGCCGCCCGCTCCGCTGGAGGAGCGGCAGGTGAGTGGAACAGGCAAGGATAAGATTCTGCTCGTGGATGTGTCCGGGATGATCAGTTCGGAAGAGAAGGCGAGTTTCTATACCCATCCCAGCATGATCGCGACGATTAAGGAAGAACTGACGCGGGCCTCACGTGATGAGTCGGTCAAGGCGCTGGTGTTGCGGATCAATACGCCTGGCGGCACGGTCACGGCATCGGATATCATTCATCATGAACTCAAACTCTTCAAGGCGTCCCGCAAGATTCCGGTCATTGCCTCGATCATGGATGTGGGGGCCTCGGGCGGCTATTACATCGCCTCAGCCGCGGACCGGATCATGGCCCATCCCTCGACGGTGACGGGGAGTATCGGCGTTATCATGCTCACGGTGAATACTCACGGGCTGTTAGAGAAAGTGGGGGTAGAGGCCACCGCGATCACCTCCGGCCCCCGGAAGGATATGGGGTCGCCGTTTCGCGCCATGACTCCGGAAGAGCGGGGCATTTTCCAAGGGTTGATCGATTCGTTCTATCAGCGGTTCCTGACCGTTGTGCAGGAGGGCAGGCCGAATCTCCAGATGGAGCAGATCAAGAAGCTGGCCGATGGCCGGATCTATACCGGCGATCAAGCGAAAGCGGCGGGACTGGTCGATGAGATCGGCTATCTGGAAGAAGCCATTGAAGCGGCCAAGAAGAAAGCGGGACTGACTGAGGCGAAGGTGGTGACCTATCACCGCCCGGGCGATTATTCGAATAACGTATACACCAAGCTCATGGCGCCCGGCCCGCTGGCGGCGCTGGGCAATCTCGACGTGATGTCGTTTGTGAGAGGCGGCACGCCGCAGTTCATGTATTTGTGGATGCCATAGTTCAGTCTGGAATCGTTCGGGCCGGTGTGATTGAGTGACGTGATGGCACAACAGGCGGATCAAAACGTAGACCAATTTCTCGCCACTCCGGTCGGGCGCCGTGCGGTGCTGGCGCTTGGGGTGCGAGGAGTGGCCGGAATTTATGCGGCGCTTGGGGCTTGCACGGCTCTGGGGCTGCTGTCGTCGTTGTCCGCCTGTTATCGCGCCCCGGGAACCGCCCGCGATCAGCTGATTTTCTTTTCGGAAGAAAAGGAAATGGAATTCGGACTCGGCGCGTACCGGGAGGTCCTGCGGCAGGCGACGTTGAGCGACAATGTCGAAATCAATGAGCTGGTTCAGAAGGTAGGGCAGCGGATTGCCAAGGCGGCCAATAAGCCGGAGTATCAGTGGGAGTTTGCGGTCATCGAAGAAGACAAGATGGTGAACGCGTTTTGTCTGCCCGGCGGCAAGGTGGCGGTCTTTACGGGCATTCTCAAGGTGACGAAGAGTGAAGCAGGATTGGCGACGGT
>CAYHNM010000224.1:0-1414 GCA_964357985.1 uncultured Nitrospira sp.
ATCTGATGTCCGATCCTCATACCCTCGTCGGCGCGGCCAAGTCCGGTGACCTGCATCTGGGCCTGCTCTACAATTTCAACACAGAAACTCTGCAACTACCGGCCTTCGCAGCCCGTGTTGAAGTAGTCCTGCCCACCGGCGTCAATTCAAAAGGTGTGGATACGCAGATGACCGGCATCCTGACCCGCTCCTTCGGCCGGCTGCGGGTACATCTCAATGCGGGCTACACCATCCTTGGCTCGCCGCAGGGACAGGAACGGCCCGGCGCCTATCGGGCGGTCGCCGCGGTGAGTTATCCCTTAGGCTATCCGACGAGCTTCAGCGACACGCTGATTGCCAGCCTCTATACACGCGAATCGGATCTCCGCGGCCAGCGCAATCACACCGGAGTTGAGATCGGCCTGCGGCATCAGCTGTCGTCGCGACTGGTGTTGGACGGTGGCCTCGGCACCGAATTCGTGGGCCCGGCCGATCGCGCGGCCTTGTTGGGCACGATCGGGTTGTCGGTCGGATTCTGACCGATTCTTGGAAAGCGTGCGGCCAGAGCTGGTGTCTACTCACGCAGCGGCCTGCTAGAATGCCCTGCCATGACTGACCCAACCACTCAGCCGCGGAAGGCCGCGGCCCTGTTCATCCTCTTCACGGTGCTTCTCGACATGCTGTCCTTCGGCATCGTGATTCCGGTGCTGCCGAAACTCGTCGAAGAGTTCATGTCGGGTGACACGGCGCGCGCAGCTGAGGTTTTCGGCTACATGGGCACGGCTTGGGCGCTGATGCAGTTTATCTGCTCGCCTATTCAGGGCGCCTTGTCGGACCGGTTCGGCCGGCGGCCGGTGGTGCTGCTCTCGAACTTTGGATTAGGCCTCGACTATATTCTCATGGCGTTGGCGCCGAATCTCGCCTGGCTTTTTGCGGGGCGGGTGATCGCCGGCATGGCTTCGTCGAGCTTCAGCACGGCCGGCGCCTATATTTCCGATGTGACGCCGCCCGAGCAGCGGGCTGCGGCGTTCGGCAAGATCGGTATGGTCTTCGGTCTCGGGTTTATTCTCGGCCCGGCGCTGGGAGGATGGCTCGGCGCGATCGATCCGCGGTTGCCGTTCTGGGGCGCCGCGACCCTCAGTCTGCTGAATGCCTGCTACGGCTTCTTTGTGCTGCCGGAGTCGTTGCCGCGCGAGAAGCGGGCGGCCTTTGCCTGGAAGCGGGCGAATCCGGTCGGTTCGCTGCTGTTGCTGCGGTCGCATCACGAATTGTTCGGGCTCGCGACCCTGGCCTTTCTCGGCTACCTTGCCCATGCGGTCTTGCCGAGCATTGCCGTGTTGTACATGGGCTATCGCTACGGATGGGACACGGCGAGCGTCGGGCTGATGCTCGCCGGTGTGGGTGTGGCGGCGATGATCGTGCAGGGCCTGCTGAT
>CAYHNM010000224.1:1514-3482 GCA_964357985.1 uncultured Nitrospira sp.
TAAGCGCGTCGTTGTCAGGCGCCAGCCTCTGATCCGTCTCGCTCGCTACGAGTCACACCTGTTCCATCTTTTCCCGTCACCCTGTCCTTCCCGCATCAGGATCGTTCTTCTCCCGGCAAGAGAAGGCTGCTTGCCTCGTTTATTCGGCTAGGCGTATGATCGATCATCCCACCGTGTTCATCTATAAGGAGGTGCTATGGCCGTCCTTACCAATTCCAAAAAGCCGCGAGTGTCCTTTGACCGGAGTATAGAACGTATGCGGGAACAGCTGGCCGAACTTGCCCCGTTTCTAGGCAAAGGGAAGCCCACCCGCAGCCTGGACGAGTTCGATTTCGAAGCGGAGAAGTTGATCGGCGACCTGCTGGGGCAGACGTCCGATCTGTTGCATGCGTATGAATATGCCGAGCTGGGCGAGGCGGCCGGCCTGGTGAATATGACGGATGAAGCCCCTGAAGGCACCGGCATGGACAGTCAGCGACAGAGTCTCTTGCAACGCAGCCGGGTGTTGGAGAGTTGCATCTCCGAATTGGAAGCGCGCCGGTCTGCCGAACCGAAGAAGACCAAAGTGGGGCGGACCCTCATCGGTCCGCAAGTGGCCGAACACATGTCTCCGGAAATACGGAGCCTATCCCAGGACGCCACCCTCCAAGAGGCGGGGCAGCTCATGCAGAAATGGAAAACGGGCTCGTTGCTCCTGACGGACAAGCAATCCTATGTCGGATTCATCACGGATTCCATGCTCGCGCGCGAGGTGGTGGCCAATGGCCTGAATCCCGCCGCCACCGCCGTCAAAACCTGCATGCGAAAGCTGGTCGTGGCGATCGCCGGCGACCGTCCGATTATCGAGGCGGTGCGCCTGATGAAAGAGCAGGCCACTCGGCATCTGGCCGTGACGCAAGACGGCCAGATCATCGGCGTGATTTCGGTATCCAATATTTTGCGCTATTACTCCGGCGTCGTCTGATCTCCGGCGTGACCGCACTCGTCCAAGCCATGGAGGTACATATGGGACCGACCAAAGCGATCGTCAAAGAGCACGCGCTCTATGAGGCGGTGAGCGGGAAAATCATCAAGGACGGCTTTGCTGGCCGTTCTGACATTGAAGGCTATGTGAACCATCACTATCTTATCCTGCCGGTCCTCGACGATGCGGGGCAGCCATGGCTGCTGGACGGGAAACCCGTCTATTGCCTTCGCGGCAGCCAATACGAGACGCTCGGCGATCAGAAAGTCCAGCTTGCCCGCTGTCCGGACTGCGGCGGCATGGGGATCAGAACAGACGAATTCACGGTAGAGTCGGATTGCATCCGCTGCACGGCCTGCGGACATGAGTTCGACGCGCGACTTGAAATGATGGAAACGTAACGGCGGCGTTCTTCTTCGCAGCCACGATTTTGTGGCGGGTGACCGGTTATCATCTTTCAGGAGTTAGGGGTCACCGGAATGGGACGTTTAACGGGTAAAGTAGTAATTGTTACAGGGAGCAGCAGTGGCATCGGTAAGGCCATTGCTCTCCGCTATGGCGCAGAAGGAGCAAGGGTTGTCGTGACCGCGCGGCGGGTGGCACTTTGCGAGCAGACGGTGGAACAGATCAAAGCCAAAGGCGGAGAGGCCTGGGCGATCCAAACCGACGTGGCCGATGAGCAACAGGTCGAACGGCTGATCGCGGAGACTGTGAAGCATTACGGAAGGTTGGATGTGCTGGTGAATAACGCCGGCATCATTGCCGGTGGCCGGCGACTGGCCGAGACGAGCACGAAGGATTTCGACGCGGTCATGAACGTGAATTTGCGCGGGACCTTCTTCTGTTGCCGGGCGGGATTCACACAGATGAAGCAACAGGGCGGGGGCACCATCATCAATATGTCGAGCGTCGCGGGTGTGCAGGCCTGGGCCGGCACCGGGACCTACAGCGCCTCGAAGCACGGGATCATGGCCTTGACCAAATCGCTGGCCGATGAAGGACGC
>CAYHNM010000225.1:0-3472 GCA_964357985.1 uncultured Nitrospira sp.
CTGGCCGGCGACGACGTCTATCAGCTCGATCAGGGCTCCGGCGGCACCGGTTTCGCCGGTATCGGGATGCTTTTTGATCGCAAGGGCAACGATGTCTATATGGGAAACCGGTTCACGCAAGGCGCAGCCTTCGGCGGGCTCGGCCTCCTCATCGATCTGGCCGGAAACGACCGGTACACCAGCCATGCCTTCGCCATCGGATTCGGCGGGCCTCTGGGGATGGGTGCAGTCATCGATCACGCCGGCAACGACGTCTATCAATGCGGCGACAAATATCCCAGTCCGTTCAATCAGCAGGAAGCGCCCACAGCTAAGCCGGGTGACCCGACCTTTCAGTATCTCTGCTTCGGCATGGGAAGCGGCGCCGGTCTTGATGGAGGCAGTTCCAAAGCGGAGGCCCAGCTCCCGAACCTGGCCGGCGGTCTGGGCTACCTCGTGGATCTCGACGGCCAGGATAAATACCGCTGCGGCACCATGGCCCAGGGAGCCGGCTAGGACTTCGGCGTGGGGGTCGCACTCGATCTCGAGGGCGACGACACCCGCACCGGGGGACGGACAAGCCTCGGATCCGCCGGTTCCTATGGTATCGGCCTGTTCGTCGATGCCCAGGGCGCTGATCGCTACACGCCTTCCGGGCCAAAGCATACGCTGAGCGCCGCGAGCGAACGCAGCGTGAGCCTATCCATTGACGCCGGAACCAGGCCGGATACCTACGACCTCACCCGCAGCACCGGCCTGGGAGAGGCCGACGGCGAATCCTGGGCGCTCTTCATCGATGAAGGGGGAGCCGATCGCTATCAAGGCCTGGCCGGTTTGGGCCATGGCACCCAGGACAGCCTCGGACTCTTCTTCGATCTCGCCGGGACAGACTATTATGATGGCCCACCCGGGACAGCCCCAACCACCACATCAGGCCGCGGCAATGAGCGAACCCTTCGCGCCGCCGGCAGTCTGTTTCAGGATCGCTGAAAGACCTTCACCTGCCATCTTTCTATCTTTTCGGACGGTTAAGCGAACATCTTCAAGCCTGCCCTTGACTTGCCCGATCCCCGATCTATCTCTGCTGTGACACGCTCACTCATCGTGTCTCTTCTCAGGGATGAGAGAAAGGACTCAACATGGACAGCGAGACCAAAGTGCTGACCTTACCCATATTACCGATCAAGCGGACCGTCTTATTCCCCGGCGTCATGATGCCCCTCACCGTCGGTCGGGAACGATCGATGGCGGCGGTGCAGGCAGCGATGAAAACGGAAGAGAAGATGATTCTGGTCGTGGCCCAGCGCGACTCACAGACCGAAGAACCGCATCTGAACGACCTCTATACGATCGGCACCAAAGCGATCATTAAGCAGATCGGCCAATCCTCGGAAGGCGCGATTCATGCTTTTGTCCAGGGCGTGGACCGCGTTGCGATCATCGAAGAAACCCAATCGACCCCCTATGCCATCGCGCGGGTCCGGTCGCTGGACCGCCCGTCAGAGACTGGCACGGAAGTGCAGGCCATGCATCGGGCAATTCAAGAGCTGGTCACGGAACTCCCGCGGGTGATCCAAGCCCCCGGCATGCAAGAGGCCAGCGAGGCGTTAAGCCATGAAGATGATCCGGTGGCCCTGGCCTATCGCGTGGCCTCCCTGGTCAACCTCAGCGTGGCGGAAGAGCAGAAGCTGCTCGAAAGCACTGCGACGCTGGATCTGTTGCGCGCCCTCTATGTGGCCTTGTCCAAAGAGATTCAAATTCTCCAGCTCCGCGACAAGATCACCAGCGATGCGCAGGCGAAGATCGGCAAGAGCCAGCGCGAATACATGTTGCGCGAGCAATTGAAAACGATTCAGCAGGAACTGGGCGAAGAGGACGGCGACGACAACGAGATCGCCCATCTCAAGAAACAAGTGGCCGAGGCGGACCTGCCCGACCATGTGCGGAAGGAAGCGGAACGGGAGCTCAAGCGCCTGGCCAAGGTGCCGCCATCGTCGGCAGATCATCAGGTGCTCCGCACTTATCTGGAATTGGTGCTCGAACTGCCATGGAAGAAAGCCTCGGCAGATGCGATTGACCTGGCGACCGTTCGGCAGGTGCTCGAAGAAGATCATTACGGCATCAAAGAAGTGAAAGAGCGGATCGTGGAGCATCTCGCCGTCTTAAAGCTCAACCCGTCGGCCAAGGCGCCGATCCTCTGCTTAGTCGGCCCTCCGGGTGTCGGCAAGACGAGCCTGGGCCAATCGATCGCCAGGGCCATGGGCCGGACGTTCGAGCGGCTCAGCCTGGGTGGGGTCCACGATGAAGCCGAATTGCGCGGGCATCGCCGCACCTATGTCGGCGCGTTGCCGGGCCACATCATTCAAGCCGTCCGGCGGGCCGGGGTAAACAATCCCGTGCTCATGCTCGACGAAGTCGACAAGATGGGGCGTGATTTTCGCGGTGATCCCGCGGCAGCCCTGTTGGAGATTCTCGATCCGGCGCAGAACCACACGTTCCGCGATCACTATCTGGATCTCCCCTTCGATTTGTCGAAGGCTTTTTTCATCACGACGGCGAACACGCTGGATACGATCAGCCAACCCTTGTTGGACCGGATGGAAATCATCCGCCTGCAAGGCTACAGCGAACATGAGAAGGCGGAAATCGCCCGGCGCTATCTCTGGCCGAGACGGTTGAAGGAAGCGGGCTTGAATGCCGAACAGGCGTTGCTGTCAGACGAGGTGCTGAATCTCGTCACGAGCCGGTACACCAGGGAAGCCGGTGTGCGTCAGCTGGAGCAGATGCTCGGCCGGTTGACGAGAAAAGTGGCCTTAGCCTTTGCGGAACTCCCGGAGGGCCAGGAGCGCCAGCCGGTGACCATTCGCCCGGACATGCTGGATGAATGGCTCGGCTCAGAACGATTCATGCCGGAAGAAGGGCGCAAAACGCTGCCTCCCGGTGTGGCCACCGGTCTGGCCTGGACACCGGCCGGAGGCGATGTGCTGTACATCGAAACGACCCTGCTTCCCGGCAGTCATGAACTGACCCTGACGGGACAGTTAGGCGATGTGATGCAGGAATCGGCGCGCGCGGCCCGGAGCTATCTCTGGTCGCATGCCGAGAGCATGGGGCTCGATATTTCCAAGTTCAAACGCAACGGGGTCCATATCCATGTGCCCTCAGGCGCGATCCCGAAAGACGGCCCGTCAGCCGGTATCACGATGGCCACGGCACTCGCCTCGTCCTACGTGGGCAAAGCCGTCCGCAGCGATACGGCGATGACGGGAGAAATCAGCTTGAGTGGATTGGTGCTGCCGGTCGGCGGGATCAAGGAGAAAGTCCTGGCAGCCCATCGCGCGGGCATCAAGCGGATCATTCTGCCGAAGGCCAACGAGCGGGATCTGAAAGAAGTACCACAGGAAGTGCGCGACCAGCTCACGTTCATTCCGGTGGAACGGATCGAAGAAGTCCTGCCGGCGGCCTTCAATCAGGATCGCGTGGCGCCAGCCGA
>CAYHNM010000226.1:0-3470 GCA_964357985.1 uncultured Nitrospira sp.
AGACAGGAGAAGGTGAGGGTCATGGCATTGTCCACTTCGACCATCTGCCCCCACTCTGTATCAGCCAGACGCATGGTGTCACGATAGCTCTCCGGCGATCCCATAATGTTGGAGATGATCTCCTGGAATCCCAACCCGACCATGAGTTCGCGTGCCCGATCGGAAGTCTGCTCGATCCGCGAGAGCTCTCCCACGGTGAATTGCGCCGGCATCACCGGGGCGAATTCTCCGTAGCCACGGCTGATCGCGACATCTTCGACCACATCCATCGCATGCATAAGATCCTGCCGATAGGGCGGCAACTTCGCCTTAACCGTTCCCTTCCCAGCTGAGACCTCGTAGCCGTACACTTCGAGCGCCTGCTTCACAACCTTCACGCCGAGTTCCTGGCCAAGTGCCTGCTCAATGGTCTTGAGCTGAATCGTCTTGGAATTCCCGAGATCCTGTGGCGTGACAACCCGTTTACCCAACGGGGTGTTCTTGGGATAGTGCACTTCAACCGGTTCAATCGTGGCGCCGCGATCGGCAAGGTTGGCAGCAAAGATATTCAGCGTGAGGACGACCATCAACTGATCGGTCCCGGTCACTTCGACAAACAATTCGTCGTCCCACACTCGCACTTCCCCCACTTCCCGGCTGTTGATGATCGGCGGGAACGACAAGGGTTGATTCTTCGCATCGCGGAGAATCGGCAAACGACTCTGACCTGCCAGGATATGCCCATGCTCCAACCCTTTCGGATGGACCATGAGAATTTCCGCCAGGGTCATCACTGTCTCCATGCCCAGCGGTGTGAACTTCGCCTGATCCGGCTTGACCAACTCATAGGTGACCGGGAACGCAATCTTCGACAGCTGGTAGATCCCGATTGAGACGGTCTTTCGCTTGTGCCCGAAGATATCCGCCAGCTTCTCCTGCGTCTGAATGAGTTGGGCTAATCCTTCCTCGGTAACCCGATACCCCTTGGCTGTGCACGCGGCGACATAGGGACGCACCTGTTCAAGCCCCGGTGCGACGATCAGAGATTGCCCTTTCTTCGCCTTCTTAGAAAAGAAGGGATAGGCCTTGAGCTTCCCCTGTTGCTTGATACGGATTTGCCGAGCGATGCCCTCGCAACACCAGAGGTCCGGCCGGTTGCTGTCTTGTAATTCAATACGCAACTCTCCGGTTTCCTGGTTATGCCCCTTGAGCTCACCCTTCACGAGCATCAGCCAGTCTTCCAATTGCTCGATCGAAACCGGGCGCGTGGCACGACCACCGAGAGTCAGCAGCGATTCGAGATCGTCTTTGAAAATAGAAATCGTCGGCATGGTGTTCGCTAGAAGATGCCTCTTGTGGTCCGGATCAAGTCCAGATTGTCAGTGAACAATTCGCGAATGTCGTGAATACCCAGCGCCACCATCGCCATGCGATCCAACCCCAGCCCCCAGGCAATGACCGGCACGGTCACGCCCAACGGCAAGGTGACTTCAGCCCGGAACAACCCCGCTCCGCCCAGCTCCATCCACCCCAGGCGCGGATGCCGCACATGCATTTCGACCGAGGGTTCGGTAAAGGGGAAATAGGCCGGCAGGAACTTCACTTCCTTCGCCTGGGCCACTTCACGCGCAAAGAGATTCAGCAGACCCAGCAGGGTACGGAAGTTAATATCCTCGCCCAGCACAATGCCTTCGACCTGAAAAAAGTCGGTGGCATGCGTGGCGTCGACCTGATCATAACGGAAACAGCGGGCAATCGAGAAATACTTTCCCGGCACGGCCGGCGCTGACGCCAGCGTCCTTGCCGAGACCGCTGTCCCCTGACTCCGCAACACGAGCCGCTTCGCCCGTTCAGCGTTGAAGGCATATTTCCACCCGGTGGAGCCGGTTTTGCCGCCATCCTGATGAGCCTTCGTCACACGTGACAGAAACGGCTCCGCGATCTTCGCAGCATGCGTCGGTTGCTTCACAAAGTAGACGTCGTGAACATCGCGGGCCGGATGGAACTGCGGCATGAAGAGCGCGTCCATGTTCCAGAATTCCGTTTCGACCAGTGAGCCGCGCATTTCCTGGAAGCCCATACTCACGAGCTTCGTTTTCACGGTATCGAGAAACTCGCGATAGGGATGCTTCTTCCCCGTTCCGATGCGGGGCGCGCGCAGACTGATGGTATATTTGCGGAATCGCTTGTTCCGCCAGCTGCCGTCTTTCAACAGTTCAGGCGTGAGCTGCGAGACTTCTTCCGCCACCCCTTCCTTGGCGAGGTGCTCCGCCGCCGCTACTCCGGCAGGAGAGAGCATGAAGGATCGAGTGACCCGATCATCCACCCGGAATGGTTCTTTGGCGTTTCCACGCTTGACGGCGTAATCTTCGATCACCTGGCGATGCGCCTCGGGAAAACTCTTCAGCTCCCGAGAGGCCTCGTTCACCTGTTGCAGTAAAGCACGGATCGCCTCAGCCGTAGGGCTGGGGCGGCCAGTAGACTCGATACAGCCGCCCTGGACGATTAATAACACCCCTTCTTTTTTCAACCGTCCAACCGCTTTGCTGACATCGGATGGATCTAATCCATCCTGCGCCTGCAGATCAGGAATAGTCAGCCGCTTCCCCGTGCTGGTCACCTCGCGCGCGGCCGAGAAGACTCGCTCAATCGGTGACGCACCACTGACATACTGTTCGCCCACCTTCGTCAGGGACACCATCGGCGTCACTGTTTCAGCGTGGACCACGAGCAGGGACTTTGCGAGTAACCACTCGATCGCCATGCTCAGCTGGGACGGCTCTAATTCAGCGGCGGCGGCTAACTGTTCGGTTTCCAGAACCGTGCCGGCAGGACGGGACCCGAGCGCCATGATGACTTTGATTTCGAGAGGATGCAGACTGTCGATGAGTGCGGAGGTATCCACCCTGAATAACCTATCGATGGGAGGCGGCGTGAGAGGTGGTTGTGGCGGCCGGCTGCCCCGCGGCCCGCAACGCTGCAATGGTGCCGGCATAGTCCCGGCTCGCAAAAATCGCCGAGCCGGCGACCAGGACGTTGGCTCCCGCCGCGATGATCTGCGCGGCATTGTCGGGTTTCACCCCGCCATCGACTTCGAGCAACGCCCGGCTTTGGAGACGATCCAACATCTCCCGAATCGCGGCAATCTTCTTCAACACAGACGGAATAAACTTCTGCCCGCCGAATCCTGGATTCACCGACATGATTAAGACCAGATCGACGTCGGCCAAAATCTCCTGCAGTAAACTGACCGGCGTCGCAGGATTGAGCGTCACGCCTGCTTTGGCGCCGCGCTCCTTGATCGATTGAATTGTTCGATGGAGATGAGGACAGGCTTCGACATGCACCGTGATGTAATCAGCCCCCGCCGCAACAAACTCCGGGATGAACGTATCCGCATTGGTAATCATCAGATGCACATCGAGCGGCACTTTAGCGACTTTCTTGATCGACTCGACGACCGGAGGACCGATCGTGAGGTTCGGCACGAA
>CAYHNM010000227.1:0-3463 GCA_964357985.1 uncultured Nitrospira sp.
GTCATATTCATCGCAGTGGGGAAGTACTGAAACGCGATCACGCACCAGCCCAGCACGATCGGGGCTGTGCTGAATGCCTGAACGCGTGTTCGTTCCGTGTCTTCCTTCACCAAGCGTGGCAGCATCTCGAAGAGCAGTATCCCGACGAGCATGCTGGTCACTCCGAGGAACACATCATCTTGTGGATAAAATGCAGTCCGCGCCGCCACAATGCCGGTTGGCAGTAGCAGCAGCAGGCGGCTGATGATCCCTTCACTGGTGCCGCCTACCGTCGTGCCGGCAATAAAGCGCGAATCGATCCACAGCGCCACCGTGGCGACGGCAATCAACACCATCGTCACCGGCAATCCGTGGCGGACCGGGATGAGGAGGCTGCTACAGGCCAGCAGATAGGCTCCGGTGAGCAAGCGGGCTTGCAGTCGGTTCAGGGCCGAGAAGCCCAGAAACGCCATGGGGCCGAGGAGGAGGACCGTGGCGGCCCCGTTCAGGACAATCTGGCTCCACCCGGCCGCTTCGTAGAGGAGTGCGCCAGGCAGGGACCCGTTGTCGGCGGATACCATCGAGTGGATCATTGCGCCGAGTTGCGAGCACTGGGCGGCAATCCCGGCAACGGCCAGCCCCAAGAGCGTTCTGGCACCCTTGTCCTCCTTGACGCGCGCGCCCAAGAGGAGGCCGAGTCCAGCCAGGCCCAACAGATACCCGAGAAACAGGAAGTACCGGAACTGCGAGCCGAAGTCTTGCCAGCCCTCCAGCATGAAGCTCGCGCTGGCTCCCAGGAGCAAGAGCGAGCCGATCCAGCGCAGCAACTGCCCGAGTTTTTGAATGTCCATCCAGCGTTCCATGATCGTCCTCCTTCGTGTGGCGAGGTCCGGTTACTGTTTTTGTTCGGTCATTAATCCCAGCAAGGTGGCGCGGAGCTCCTCATGGTCTTCTCTCTGCCGGTAGGCGAGTTCGAAATCGTCGGTGAGCAGGGCCGGTCCTGCGACGTACCCTTCCGCTTCCGATACCCGCGTTTCCCAGCGGTCGAAGATGCCGGTGATCTCGTCCAGCGCGCTGGTCCCATCCGATTGAATGGCCTTCATCGCTTCGGCGCGGAACTGTCTCGTGGCGAGGGTGTGCTTCTTCCGCTGGAGTTCATCCAGCTTGGACTGGATTCCCCGGAGGTCGTCGACGAGTCTGGCGCGCAGCTCCCGTGCCTTCGTGAGTTGGGATTCAGTTGAGGCCGCCTCTTCCTTGGCTCGCGTCATCCGACGGACGCATTCGAGTGCGCGGGCTTCATCCTGGGTGCCGGCCTGGAGGGCCCGATCTTTCCATTGCGCGGCGTCTTTGCGAAGCTCCGTCAATCTGGCCGCCAGCTTGTCCTCATCCTGCTGAAGGCGGGCGAGCCGTGCCGTGGCCTGGGCTGACGCGGCTTTCACCTCATGCATCGCTTCCGTGACCAGGGCTTCGTGATTCTCGATCTGGTCCAGGAACGAGTTGAAGTTGGATTGGATTGTGGCGTTGATTCGTTTGAAGATGCGCATGTGAACCTCCTGGTGAATGAAAGATCGTCTACGCTGAGTCTAGCCTTGAGAGATGCCGTCCTGGTGGGTGATTACATGACACTGTCATTGATGCGCCTCCAATGTGGAGTCATCGGTAATATCGATCTTGTTTCTCGCAGTCTTAGGAAGATGGTAATTTAGTGACACTGTCATTTTATGGAGTAAGCGCGATGAGACAAGGCAAGAAGACGCACCTGGGACGGCATCGTGCGCTCTTTGATGCCGCCGCCATCGGGGCCCATGCCCGATTCTCAGCTCAGGGATTTCGCCAGAAGGATTTGCGGTTTCTCATTGAGTTGTTTTCCAACTGGCTGGAGTCGGCGATGGAGGATTCGAGCCTTGCCGTCGAGAATACTCAGATCGCGAGGTATCTCGCGGGTTTGGTCAAAGAGGGGTTGGCGAAACAACTTGGAGGACAGGCGCAGCCGCGCTATCGGCTGACCAGAGTCGGGCTGGTTGAAAATCTGACGCGCCTCGTCCATCGGCGGCATTGGTGGCCGATCGAAGAGCTGTTCTTCGTCTACTACTTCCTGGAGAGTTACCGGGCCAGGATTGAGTTGCTCATTGAACAAGAGGGCAGTCTCTTCCCCGGCACCATGAAGCTGGAGATTGGACACTTACTCGATCTTAAGAGTTTCGTCGCGCGCCAGGAGGAATTGCTTGATCGGGAGATTGCCAAGCTGGATCTCCGGATCGGGGATTGTCGGAAGACAAGCGACTTGGCGGTGCAGCTCAAAAAGAAGGGGCTGGCGCACGATGCGATTCTGAAAGAAATCCAAGAGAAGGTTCCGTACCAGCTGAATAATCAAAAGCCGATGGCGGAGTTGTTTCGTGAGACACCGGATGAAAACTGGATCTGGGAGATGGAAGTCGGCTCACAGAAACGCGCGGCAAGAATATTTGTGCCCATGAAGGAGCTATTGCTCCACATTCGAGGACAGATTGTGGCGCTCAAAGGAAAGGTGCAGGGATGACGATCATGCTGCGAGAGCGTGGATCTAGCCTTTGGATTCCGGCGGCGGCCAGTTCATCTCGGTATGACGCCCGCAGTAGAAGCAGGCGAGGCGGTAACGGGCTTTTCGCCTGGGATTGGGCATGGAAATAAACGTGATGGGGGTGTCGTCGAAGGGACAGGTCGGCTGGTCGTGGAGGAGATGGACTTCAGCCATCATCGTGATCGAGGCCACGTCCCACGTTGGCTGGTGTTCTTCCTTGCCGGTGATCTTTTCGATCAAGTGACAGTGCTCGCATGTGGCTTCATAGGCTTTGATGCGGGCGTTATGGGGAGTGAGATCGACGACATCCATCACCCCGCCGCAACCGGGCTTGGAGCAAGTCAGATGCTCATGTTGGAGCGCTTGAACGAATCGATGATGGGCTTCGCGTTCATGATCTGTTTTCATTTCTTCTAGTCTCCCTCCTCTCTCTCAGGGACTGTGCCCGTGGCGGTTTCCCTGCGCACATTGAGCGAGCACCGCCCTTAATCCAAAATTTCGATTGTTCCGGGTGCGCGTTCAGTGAGCAAGAAAGCGCCACGGGTACAGTCCATTCTCCTATATCCCCCACGCCCCGCTGATCTGGATATTGGCTCCGTTCACGTAGCGCGCCTCTTCGCTCAATAAGTATCGCACGGCTGCGACGGTGTCGTCGACGGTGCCGATATAACCGGCAGGAATGCGCTTCGTCATGCCGGCCAGTTCTTCCGGCGGCGCGCTGCCGGAATCGATGAAGCCCGGCGAAATCGCATTTACGGTAATGCCGTGAGGCGCCAGCAGCTTGTCGAGTGTGCGGGTGAGAATGAGTACCCCGGCCTTGGCGATGTAGTGAGCGGTGACATCCGGTTGCGAGATCATTTGATCCGCGTTGGCCATGCTGAAGTTGATGATCCGTCCGCTCTTGCGGGTTTTCATGCCCGGCGC
>CAYHNM010000228.1:0-3446 GCA_964357985.1 uncultured Nitrospira sp.
ATAAAACAGGCATGAGGCTGGGGGTGTTCGAACGCGTTGGCCGACTTCACCACCTCACGGCTTTTGGGATCGACGTAAAAGTGTCCCTGCGCCGGACCTGAGAGCCCGTAGGCATAATGCAACCCGGTGTTGAACCACTGCGGTGAATTGGGGGCGGCCATTTGCCTGGCCAACATGTAGCCGACCTCATCTTGAAAGGCCTCGCTATCCTCCGGCGTCTTAAAATAGCCGTACTCTTTGCCCCAATGCGTCCAACAACCAGCAAGCCGTTCGAAAACCTGGCGGGCATCACGCTCACTACCCAATACCGGCTTCCCATCAGAACCCATCAGAGGATTGCCCGCGAGATCCTTCTGAGGCACACCGGCTTTCCGAAAATACTTCTGGGCGAGAATATCAATGGCCAATTGAGACCACTGTTCAGGCACATCGATGTTCTCAAGCTTGAACACCGTCGATCCGTCTGGATTACGAATCTCCGACGACCGCTTGACGAATGTGAGACCCTCGTAGGGGCCCTGGCCGCGACGGGTAAATCTCCGCTCAATTCTCACGATAGTCCTCCTTCAAGAGGGTTCTGTAGCTGTGTACGAATGGGGGCATAATTGAGGATCTTTTCTCTGATACGGGACGACCGTGATGTGAGGTACCCATCGCGGATGGACTACATATAGCTATTCGGATCTTTTGTCAACACCAAGTATAGTGGTTGGAGCGGGATATGAGGGGAAAACCTGGGGACAGACAATCTGCGTGTCTGATCGCTAGCTTGCGGAGAATTTGAGGTACTTATCCACAGGAACAGGGCTCAAAAATGGCAGGAAATTGATCAGTCGGAACCACCTAAAAAGCCAATCGTCCAATTTTAATGGTCGCCTCCTCAACTCCTTCGATGGGAATGAAGTGACCAGCCACACCGATCACAACAATCTTCGTACTCACCGCCTGTGTGACATACCGACTTGCTAGCCCCCAATTCTGCCGCTTCGTATGAGGGCGAACCACCTCTTGGAGAATTTTCTTACTCTGACTTTGGAATACCTGCCGGATAAATTGTTGTTCACGACTAGGAGCACTGCGATCCATTCGATCGATCGCCTTTCCCAATTCCCTCTCCACAAACTGCAGATAGTCGTCCATCGTTGGATTGGACAAGGCCAGCCCCACCGCCACACCCAGCACAAACACGATGATCACGAGACGAAGAAGACTCATATCCCCCCCCAATGAAATCAGCTGGCTGTCGACAGTACAAGAACCTCTAGTTTGACAAACCGAAACCGGCTGATTAGCCTAGCCCCGCACCACCGCTCCCGATTGCGATAGAGCGGCCACATCTCACAGGAGGATCTCATGTATGTCTGGAGTAAACGTCTGGTTGCCGCTCTGCTGGGAAGCTTCATGCTCTTGCTCATGATCTTCCTTTTTCAGGGCTCACCGGATAGTGGCAGCGGCCTGAAGATTCACACCACCCGGTGGATGGCCCTCAACTATGCCGGCCTCATGATCTGGATCTTCGTCTGGATGATCGATCAGGCCCGTGTCCGGGGCAAAAATGTCTGGCTCTGGCTCGTGCCCTTCCTCTTTGCCCCGCTGGCAACCTTGATGCTGTTCGTCCTCTTCCTCCAGCGCAAGCTGTCGTCTTAACAAGTGCCGGCTGGCTGGACCGAACCAGCGACAGGAACAGCAGGTACGACATGACTGGCCGGGCCGAACGAAATCCGTTCACGCACACGCCAGACGGCCCAGAGACCAGGCAGCGCCACGACAAAGGTCAGCAGAAAAAATTGGCCCCACCCGACCGCCGCGACGACATCGGCGGAAGGGCGACCGGCAAACACTCGACCCAGGGCTTCGAGCGAGGACAACAACGCAAACTGCGTCGCCGTATACCGCGGATCACAGAGCGACATCACCAGCGCCACGAATGCTGCCGTACCCATCCCTCCGGTGATATTTTCAACCATGACCACAGCGGCAAGCAACGCTGCGCTCTTCCCCGCCCAGGCCAGCACCACAAATCCGAGATTGGACACAGCTTGTAACAGACCGAACAGCAAGAGCGACTGTACAAGCCCCATTCGTGCCATCAAGAGGCCACCGAACAGCGCGCCCAGCAACGTCGCCAGAATCCCTATACCCTTCACATACCCGACTTCCCCGGCGGTGAATCCGACGCCACCGATGAGAAATGCGGTTTGGAGCGAAGAGGCAAAGGCATCGCCAAGTTTGTAGAGCACAATCACAGCCAGAAATCCGACCGCATGGGGACGCGTGAAGAACTCGGCAAGCGGCGCACCGATCGCTTCGCCCATCGTCTTCGGAGCGTCGGCCACGCGGCCCGGCTCGGGACTTAGGAAGATAATGGCGGTACCGATCACCATGAGCCCGGCCAAAAGGAGATAGGTCGTTTGCCACCCCACCAGATCCGCGATGACCAGCGCCCCAGCCCCGGCCACTAACAACGCAATCCGGTATCCGTTCACCCATACGGCTGCGCCGAATCCCCGCTCCTGGGCTTCCAACGTCTCAGTCCGATAGGCGTCGAACACAATATCGAGTGAGGCAGCGAGAAAGGCTACGAGCAGGGCAAAAACCGCAAGCAGCTCCGGATGATGCCGAGGACTCGTCACCGCCATCAGGACCACGCCGAGTGCGACACAGAGCTGCGTCAGCACCATCCAGCCACGCCGACGCCCCAGCCAGGGAGGGACAAGCCGGTCGATCACCGGCGCCCAGAGAAACTTCAGCGTATAAGGCAACCCCACCAGCGTGAAAATGCCGATGGTTTTCAGATCCACCCCTTCCACTGTCAGCCAGGCCTGCAGCGTCCCGGCCGTGAGCGCGAGCGGAAGTCCTGACAGAAATCCAAGCGGGAACATGACCGCCAAACGGCGGTTCAACAAGGCAAGGGGTATGAGCTTAGAGAAATTCATTCGATTCGTCATTCATGAACAGTGCGCAAGACGCAGATTGCTCCTGCAGTTGAACTAGAGAGCAGAATACCATTTAACAGGAACTCTTCCGCAGCAGAATCTCGAATCCCACGCAGACTCGCAAAAGGGACGAGCCTGACACCATTCAAACGACACCTTGAAATGAATGACGCTAACAGGGTTGGCCGTTAAACGCACAGGGTTTGTACCGCAAAATGTCGAAGTCGATATTTTCCTGATACACGCGCTCGTTGCCGTTCACTCCGTCCTGCTCGGGATCATTCCACATCGTGTGATCCCACCAGTAAAAGAGCGGTTGCTCCTCGGTCTGGTAGATGGGATTGCCGTAGTTGCTCCGCGCATACTCCTGCACAAGCCGGCCCGTCACATAGTCCACCTGCCCGTTACCCTTCAAAGAATAGAGCATAATGAACAAACGCGCTTCATGGTCATAGAGTTCATCGAGCCGCGTTGTCAGCTCCGGTTCAACCGGCAAGACTCCGTGGGACG
>CAYHNM010000229.1:0-3436 GCA_964357985.1 uncultured Nitrospira sp.
TGAAGGAGGTAGTGGTGGACGGCCGTCAGCTCCAGCGTCACCACCTTGTACAACACATCGAGTACGCCCTCTTTCGCTTTCATGGCATGCCTCCTTGCTTGCAAACGTGATAATTCTGAGCTGGCGCTCGGAGGCGCTCATCTTCCCGCAGGATCACCTCATCCTTCCTTGTGGATCTGCTCGCTCAAATAGTTCTCTAGGCCGACCTGCTCCATCAGCTCCTGCTGGGTTTCAATCCAATCGATGTGCTCATCGACATCCTTGGCCATGTCTTCGAGCATATGCCGCGTGGTGAAGTCAGCCACTTTCACGCAATGGACGACTCCTTCATTCAGCAACGCCAGCATTTCCTGTTCGGCCTTCAGATCCAGCTTGAACTGTTCCGGCACCGTCTCACCGACATGCACGGTATTCATGCGCTGCACATTCGGCACCCCTTCGAGATAGAGAATATGCCCGATGAGCTCATCGGCATCCTTCATCTCATCGATGCTGCGCTCGCGCACCTTATGCTGCAACCGTTCAAAGCCCCAGTTCTCGCACATCTTGGCATGCACAAAATACTGATTGATGGCCGTCAGGTCAGCAGTCAGCACCTTATTCAGAATATTGATGACACCCTCTTTTGCTTTCATAGTTTGTTCCCCCTTTCACAATGTGGGTAGGCCCTCAGATCAGGGGCTCAACGTTATCAGATGACGTCACACGAATGCCTTCATTATCGTCCGCAGCCAGACGGCCGTCAACCGAGGAGATTTTGATTGAGATAGGAAGAGAGCCGAACGCGATGAGTCTGCTTCTCAATTTCGGCGGGAGAAGAATCGGCCTACGATACGCGCTGGAGACTACCAGCCGACTGAAAGCCACTTGCAGCTATCCGGCCTCACGATAGCCACATTCTTCGTTGCGGCACTGCACACTGCGCCCGGCCTGCTTGCTGACTTTTTCGATCAGGAACGGCGCCTGACATGTCGGGCAGGTCTTGTTGATAGGACGATCCCAGAGCGCATACTCACATTTTGGATAATTCCCGCAGGCAAAGAACGATCGCCCCTTCTTGGTGCGCTTCTGAACGAGGTCTCCTCCACAATCCGGCTGCGGACATTTCACGCCCAGCGCGAGAGGTTTGGTGGTTTTGCATTCGGGATAGGCTGAACAGGCGATGAACTTGCCAAACCGCCCGGTTTTCACCACCATGCCACTCCCGCACTTATCGCACTTCTGATCGGTCGTCAGTTCGATTTTCGGCACGATCTTGATCGTGCCATCTTCGAGCTTCTGAAAATTCTGGGTGTTCTTGCATGGGGGATCAGCCTTGTAGGCCGGACAAGCCAGGAATTTTCCGTTTCGGCCCCACTTAATCTCCATCATCTTTCCGCATTTTTCACAGGGCACATCCGTGGGCGGCTCCACGATATCCTTCGGCCCGGGAATCGTCTTCGCCCGCTCAAGTTCTTTTGTGAATGGGGTGTAAAAATCCCGTACCGCCGTCACCCAGGGCTTCGTTCCCCCTTCCACTTCGTCAAGCTGCTCCTCAAGCTGTGAGGTGAAGTCCACATTGATCAGCTCGGGGAACCCCTTCATCAAGTAATCGTGAACGGTCTTGCCGGTTTCCGTCGGCACCAATCGGCCCTCGGTTTTTTCCACGTACTTGCGGTCTTGAATCGTGGAAATGATGGCCGCATAGGTCGAGGGACGGCCGATTCCCTTTTCTTCCAGTTCCTTGATCAACAGGGCTTCATTATACCGGGGGGGCGGCTGAGTGAAGTGCTGCTTGGACGTCAGTCCGATCGCCGATTCCCCGTCCTGCTGAACCAACCGCAGTTGTTCCCCTTCGGACAAAGCCGGGAGTTGGCGATCATTGTCGTCGTCCGTTTCCTGATCGGCTTTCGGCTTTTCAGTCGGAAGCTCCTTATCGACGCCTTCCAGATAGACGATGGTGTGGCCAGGGAACTTGACGACCGTTCCAGTGGAACGGAAACCATACGTCACCGGCGTCCCCACCGGGGTCGAATCGATCCGGGTCACATCGAGAATAGCCGGCACCATTTGCGACGCGATGAATCGATTCCAGATCAACTTATAGAGATTGTATTGATCCTGGTCGAGATACTGGCGAATCGATTCCGGGTCGCGAGCTGCCGAGGTGGGCCTGACGGCTTCGTGCGCTTCCTGAGCGGCCTTCTGAGTCTTATAGATATTAGGCGTCGCCGGAAGATATTCCGACCCAAATCTCGACTGGATGACTTCCCGCGCTTCAGTCATCGCTTCATTGGAAATGCGCGGCGAGTCGGTTCTCATATAGGTGATCAGACCGGTGGCCCCTTCAGCCCCGATCTCCATGCCTTCGTAGAGCTGCTGCGCGAGGGTCATGGTTTTCTTGGGCGAGAAGTGTAACTTTCTGGAGGCTTCCTGCTGGAGACGGCTGGTGATGAACGGCGCAACCGGGTTCCGCTTTTTCTCCCGGCGCTCGATGGATTCGACAACAAAGGCTTTCCCTTGAATGTGTTCGACGACCCGAGCCGCTTGCTCGCCGTTCTCGATCGAAGCGGCTTCCCCATTGATGCTATGGAGCTTGGCTTCGAATGAGGGCGGATTGGCGCCGGACAACAACGCGATGATCGACCAGTACTCTTCGGTCCTGAAGGCCTCCCGTTCCGCTTCGCGTTCGCAAATCAACCGCATGGCGACCGACTGCACGCGCCCCATACTGAGCCCGCGCCGAACCTTGGTCCACAAGAGCTGACTGCCTTGATACCCGACGATGCGATCCAGGATACGGCGGGCCTGCTGGGCGTTGACCAGATTCATGTCGATTTCACCGGGCGACTCCAGCGCCCGCTTGACCGCCGTTTTGGTGATCTCGTTGAACAAGACCCGAAAAATCTTTCCGCCTTGTTTCTTTTTGGACTTGCCGAGCAACTCCTGCTCCAGATGCCAGGCAATCGCCTCCCCTTCACGATCAGGGTCAGGCGCCAGGAAGATCTTGTCGGCTTCTTCGGCCTTCTTCTTGATATCGGCCAACACTTTGGCTTTGCCCTTAATGGTGACATACTGCGGCTCAAAATCATGTTCGAGATCGACGCCCAACTTGCTCGTCGGGAGATCTTTGATATGGCCGACCGAGGCCATCACGGTATACCCGCGGCCAAGATATTTCGTAATCGTTCTCGCCTTGGTCGGCGACTCAACGATGATCAACGATTTCGCCATAACATCTCCCTATTCAGCTCACACTTCTGCCCATCACGTACCAAACTTTTCGACATCCTGCAACTGGAATACACTCGGCCACAGGTTAGCGGCGCAGGTATTGCGGACCGGGTAACTGTCGCACATAGCCGCGGAGCTCCAGCGCCAGCATCGTCGCGGCGACCTGCGCGGCACTGAGTCCGGTCCGTTCAATCACGGCATCAACCGATTGCGCCTCGTGAGA
>CAYHNM010000230.1:0-3434 GCA_964357985.1 uncultured Nitrospira sp.
ACCGAATCCCTGCGGGCCGAACTGGCCGACGTGCAGGCGCAGGAACAGACTGCCCGCGAACAGCTCGAACAACTGGAGCGGCAGCTCCACGATCTGCGCGCCGCCGGATCCGCATCCGGCGCCATCGGCGACGCCGCGCTCGACCAGTTGCGGAGCGACTGTCATCAACTCGGAATCGTCACGCAAGATCCAGCACTCCTGCGTCTGTTCAGAGACGTGAAGAAAGGCGCCGGATCGCCGCTGACCGTCCTCCTCCTCGGAGAGCCGGGCACCGGCAAGGAACTCTTCGCCCGTGCAGTCCATCGGCTCAGTCCTAGATCGAGCCGGACCTTTATCGCCGTGAACATGGCGGCCATCTCGCCGGAGCTGTTTGAAAGCGAACTCTTCGGCCATACGAAAGGCAGCTTCACCGGCGCCACCGCCGACCGACGCGGCTACTTTGAACTGGCCAACCACGGCACGATCTTCCTGGACGAGATCGGAGATTTACGACTGGATCACCAGAGCAAACTGCTCCGGGTGTTACAGGAAAAATCCTTTTATCGCGTGGGAGCGACCATGCCCACCACCGTCGATGTGCGCATCGTGGCCGCGACCAACCGCGACTTGCAACGCGGGGTCTCCGAAGGCTGGTTCAGGGAAGATCTCTATTTCAGGTTGAAGGGATTGGTATTCAGGCTGCCGCCGCTCCGCGAACGGGCAGCGGATATCCCGATGCTGGCAGAAGTCTGCCTCACCGAGATCGCCACACAGCTGGGCTGGCCGATCCCGAAACTCTCCAACGACGCCCTGCGCTTGTTGACCGAACATGACTGGCCGGGCAACGTCCGCGAATTCCGCCACGCCCTTGAACGAGCCGTCGCCTTAAGCGATGAACCGGTGCTGACGAAAGCGGCCTTCTCCCTGGAAGGATCCGCAGTGACTCAGACGCCCAAGGGATCGAACCAGGCGATCGTGTTGCCTGACCCGGCCGGGGATGCCGCCGTGCTGAGCTGCCTCCGGCAGCACGGATTCGACATGCAGACCACGGCGAAAACCCTCGGCTGGGACCGCAGTACCGTCACCCAGCGCTTAAAAGGCCTCTGCTTTCAGGCCCTCGTCGAATCCCGGGGCGACCAGGCGAAGGCCGCCATGACCATCGCCGGCGACCCGACCTGCCTGAGAACCGTCGAGCTCAAGCTTCTGGACTACCACAGCCACCTCATGTCGGTGATCGCCCCATTCAAGACCCCAGACGAGGCCCTGGCCGACTGCAACCGGCGCTTTAAGAACCTGCCGGACCGGCACTTTGCCTCGGTGGAGACCCTTGTGCGTGATCATTTTGCCAAAATCCCCAGCCCTGACTCTCGTTGAGCCCTCCACCACCCTGAGAACGTCCAAATACAGCAGACTAACGGAGGTTGAAAACTCGCCCGGCTGGAGACGGAGACTCTCCCTCTGCATAACCGCCACAGGCCATGAGGCGGTGTAGCGGCCTGCCCCCTACACTTATACAGAATCAGCGGGTCTAGAATCCTACAATCCACCGATTATCAAGCTTTTTTCACATACCGGCAGAAGCCGCACCGCGGCACCTGGATTGCACATGTCCACGCGCCAACTTAGGACCATTTTTATCCCTTGGATTTTCCTATGACGCACTCTTCCTACATCAAAGAACTCCGCTTCACCCAGGTATCTCTCGCAGTCACAGCCACCGCCGCCGCCCTGCTGATCTGGTCGACCGGGACGGTCGCGACCGCAGCCCTGACTCAAGGTCACATCGGGTATCTGCTGGAAGCCCTGCTCTTCGGTGCGCTCGCCGGATTCTTAGTCTACGGCAACCTCTGCTACCAATTGGCGCGGCTTGGACAGCTCAAGCGGGATGCCGCCTTCCGCCTCTCGTCTCTGCAGCCGATGAAACCCTTCGATCCCCTGTCAGCCCCGGCCCTCACCGTCCTGGTGCCCTCTTACAAAGAAGAACTCCCCGTCATCCGCCAAACGCTCTTGTCTGCCGCTCTTCAGAGCTATCCCAACAAACGGGTCGTGCTGCTTCTGGATGATCCTCCTGCCCCCAAAACCCAGTCCGACCGGGCCGGATTGTGGGCGGCTCGCAACCTTCCCTTTGAATTACAGGCCTTGCTCGACGAACCAGCCGGCCATATGACTCAAGCCCGGGCGGCATTCCAGGCTAGACAGGCAAATCACACCGTCACAATAAGCGACGAATGTGTCTGGCTCTCTGATTCTTTCAGGCTGGCCACGCAGTGGTTTGAAACCCAGGCAAAACACTCCCCGACCGAGACGCACACCGATATCTGGTTTGTAGAACATGTGCTCAACCAATCCGCCGAGTCCTGCCGGGAGCAAAGCGCCCGCTGGTTCGCCTGCCGGAGGGAATCCGCGGCCGCTTCAGACGAACAACTCCTCGGAGAAATCGACGACGCCTATACGGAATTAGCCGCCCGTTTTCAGGTTGAGTTTGATGTCTTTGAACGGAAGCAATACTGCAACCTGTCCCACGAGCCCAACAAGGCGATGAATTTGAACAGTTACCTGGGCCTGATGGGCCGACGCATCCGCCCGATGATGCGCCGGACAGGGCTCGCGCTGGAGGAAACCTCCTCACAGGCCGGCAGCCGCCTGATCCCCAATACGCCCTACGTCATTACGCTCGATGCCGACAGCCTGTTGAAATCCCACTACGCCAGCACGCTGGTCCGACTGATGGAACAGCCCGACTACGCGCGGGTGGCCGTCGCTCAAACGCCCTATAGCGCCTTCCCCAACGCCCCGGGTGTATTGGAGCGAACCGCCGGAGCCACCACCGATATTCAATATCTCGTGCACCAGGGCTTCACCTACTTCGGCGCAACCTTTTGGGTCGGGGCCAATGCCTTACTGAGAAAGTCGGCGCTCGAAGAGATCTGCGTTGAATCCAACGAAGGCGGGCATATCGTTCGCCGCTACATCCAGGACCGGACGGTCATTGAAGATACCGAGTCGACAGTCGATCTCCTTGCCAAAGGATGGTCGCTGCATAATCACCCCGAGCGGCTGGCCTACAGCGCCACCCCGCCGGACTTCGGATCGCTGGTCATTCAGCGGGCGCGGTGGGCCAACGGAGGCTTGATCATCCTCCCCAAGCTACTCTCCTTCCTGCGTCATACACCGAAACAGGCGAGAACCGTTCCGCAAGCCCTGCTGCAAATCCACTACTTGAGCTCATTGGCCTTCGCACCCTTGAGCGTGTTGCTCCTGCTGGCGATTCCGTTTTCCTCTGAATTGATGACGCCCTGGATGCTCATTGCCGCGCTTCCCTACTTCGCCCTCTATACCAGGGACTTGGCGAATATGGGCTATCGACCGTTCCGGGATCTCTTGCGCGTCTACGCGCTCAATCTGCTCTTAATTCCCATCCATCTCACCGGCGCAGTCACCTCCATGCAACAGGC
>CAYHNM010000231.1:0-3425 GCA_964357985.1 uncultured Nitrospira sp.
TGGTCTATACCTCCACGGCGTTTGGACGGGTGCGCCCGTTCATCGAAGGAGGCGGAGGACCGGTGTGGACGGATCTGGGCGGCCGGATTCCTGAGCAGCCGGGACAGTTCAATTTTCTCGTGTGGGGCGGTGTCGGCGGCGCGTTCTACTTCACGCCTGGCTGGGCCGTTCAAGCCGGGTATCGCGTCATGCACATCTCCAACGCAGGAACTCGCTCCCCCAATTCCGGATTGAACTTCACGCTCCCGTTCGTTGGCTTGTCCTATCAGGGATTCTGACCCAGCCCCCTTACCGGCCCACCGAATAGGGCGTTCCTTGCTTGCAAAGAGGGGATTGACCCCGTAAGCTGCAGAATTATCTGCTCTTCCAGAACACTCGACACGAAAGCACTGGACCATGGCAAATTCTGGTCGCGACTACTATCAGGTTCTCGGCATCCCGCGCACGGCTTCGGCCGATGAGATCAAAAAGGCCTATCGCCGTCTCGCCCGCCAGTTCCATCCCGATATGCACAGTGGCGCCAAGAAAGCCGAGATGGAGAAGAAATTCAAGGAGATGAACGAGGCGCATGAGGTCCTCTCCGATCCTGACAAGCGCAAAAAGTACGATCAACACGGCGCCCAATGGGAGCAGGCCGAGGCCTATGAGCGAGCCCGCCAGGCCGCCGGAGCCCAAAGCCGTGGCCAGGCTCACTCGTTCAGCGGCGAGGGATTTTCCGATATCTTTGAGAATCTCTTCGGGGGCCGAGGGCGAGCCGCCGGCCAGCACGAATTTTCGGCATCCGGAGAAGATCTGGAAACGGAAGTCGATCTGTCTCTCCGGGAAGTCCTAAGCGGTGTCACCAAACGGATCAACCTCATGGAGCCGACCCCCTGCGCCACCTGCCGCGGAAGCGGCGCGGTAAAAAACCGGCCCTGCCAGGCTTGTCTGGGATCAGGCCATCGGATGGAGTCCCATTCCATCGAGGTCAAAATTCCTGCAGGCGTCCAGAACGGGACGAGAGTCCGCGTGCCAGGAAAAGGCCAGCTCGGCATGAACGGCGGCCGCCGCGGCGATCTTTACCTACACGTCACCCTCATGCCGGACAAGGTCTTTCGGCAGCAAGGCAGTGATCTGCATGCCAACCTGCCGGTGTGGCCGTGGGAAGCCGCACTGGGCGCCGAAGTCATGGCGCCCACCTTGACCGAACCGGTCCGCGTGAAAATTCCTGCCGGCAGCCGTGCCGAAGGCAAACTGCGGTTGAAGGGGAAAGGGCTCCCGACTGCGGCCGGAGGCCATGGCGACCTGTTCCTCACGCTGCAGATTGTCTTGCCGTCCCCTTTGACTGAGGGGGAACAAAAGCTGTACGAACAACTGAGCCACTTGCGGACGGGCGATCCGCGCGCGGAGTTACTGGCCGCCGCCCAACGCAGTTGACCTCCTTCACCCTTCCGGATACGGGACTCTGCATGCCGCTCGCCGAATACGCCCTGCTGGCCTTCAGCTCTCTGTTCGTCATTGTCGATCCGCTCGCAACGGTGCCGGCCTTTCTTGCCATGACCCCGCGCGATACGGTGCAGCAGCGCCTGCGCACGGCCCGCGTGGCCTGCCTGGTGATGGTCGCCGTGCTGGCCGGTTTTGCGCTGATTGGCCAATCACTCTTTCAGTTGCTGGCATTACCCTCCCTGCCGTGCAGGTCGCCGGAGCGCTGGTGCTGCTCCTGGTGGCGTTGGACATGCTCCGCGCCCAGCGCTCGCCGGTCATGGAAACCGCCGCAGAAACCGCCGAAGCCAGCGGAAAGGACGATATCGCCATTACCCCCCTGGCCATCCCCATGCTGGCGGGCCCTGCGGCCATTTCGACCGTCATCCTACTGGACGCCCAAGCGGCCGGATGGGCTCAGCGCAGCATCTTGCTCGCTTGCCTTGCGGTAGTCGGTCTGGCAAGCTACATTATCCTGGCGCTCGGGGCGAAGGGGGCCAAATGGCTGACCCCGATGGCAGAGAAGATTATGACGCGGCTCATGGGGCTGCTGCTCGCTGCCCTCGCCGTGCAGTTCTTGTTTAACGGACTCAAGGGAGAAGGCGGGCTGTTACAGCAATAGCGCATTTCTATCGTCATTACACGCGAGTTTAACCGAAGGAGGACACATGCAACGATCTCGTACAGCAATCATGACTCTGACTCTCGCAGCCGCGGTGAGCCTGGCGCTGGGGACGTCCGGCGCCTGGGCCGAAGGGTACAGCAAGGAAGGCCATGCCGGCGGCGGACACAGCGCCATGGGTGGCCATGGCATGGGCGGCATGATGCACAGCAGCACCGGCCACCTCATCCGTCATCTCCTCAAGCACGAAAAAGACATCGGCCTCACCGCTGAACAAGTCGCCAAGCTAAAGGACGTCCAACTCAATCTGGACAAGGCGCGGATCAAGGCGGAGGCAGATATCCAGATCGCAGAACGCGAGCTGAAGGCGCTGACCGATGACGAGAAGTCTGATCTCGGTGCCATCGAAGCCAAGCTGAAGCAGAGCGAAGATATGCAGGTCGGCTTGCGCATGACCTCCATCAAGACCAAGCGCGAAGTCCTGGGCCTCCTCACTCCCGAACAGCGCGCCAAGGAAAAGGCCGAGCACGATAAAGTGATGCAAGAGCACAAGAGCGCCGGCAAAGGACATGGCAACCCGCATGGCGGCGCCACCCCCCACAAGGGCGGGACGCCCGCAGCTCCTGGCAGCATGTCCGCGCAATAACGCATCCACCAAAGGAGGTCGCCCATGAAATCCCTCAGCCTGATCCTAGCCCTCACCGTCGGAACCGTCTTGGCCCTTGGCTCTCCGGCATGGAGCGACAAGAAGAAGGGCGAGGAAGGCGATATCGCCGCCCTGGCCAAAGAGGCCAAGATTACGATCGAGCAGGCGGTGAAGACCGCCGTGGAGAAAGTGCCCGGCACGGTCGTCGAGGCGGAGCTTGAAAAGAAGCACGACAAGACGGTGTGGGAAGTGGAAGTCCTCGGCGCGGACGGCAAGGTGACGGAAGTCCATATCGATGCCGCCACCGGAGCCGTGATCGACACGGAAGCCAAGGATAAGAAGGACGAGAAGAAGAAAGAGGGGAAGAAAGGAAAGTAACGCGCCATGCCGAAAGAGTTGAAACTCAAAAGTCACGATTTATTGGTTGGACCAGGCCGGGCGCCGGCGCGGGCCATGCTCAAAGCCGTCGGGTTCACCGACGAGGATCTGTCCAAGCCGATCGTCGGGGTGGCCAATACCTGGATCGAGGTCATGCCCTGCAATTTTCACCTCCGGCGGTTGTCGGAGCGGGTCAAGGCCGGCATCCGCGCAGCCGGCGGGACGCCGATTGAATACAACACGATTGCCGTCTCCGACGGCATTTCTATGGGCACCGAAGGGATGAAAGCCTCGCTGATCAGTCGCGAGGTCATCGCA
>CAYHNM010000232.1:0-3418 GCA_964357985.1 uncultured Nitrospira sp.
CTGTGGCCTTGCTGAACAGCCTTTTTGAGCAGCCTGATAAAGCGGAAGCGGGTCAGACTATGGCCGCGTCTTGCGCAAAAGTCTGGACGTGACAGTACCCAAGGCAAGGCCACCCAAGAAGGTGAGGCCGAGAATCGTGAGGGCGAGGCCTGGCGTGTTCCGCTCAGTCTGGCGGACATGCCGCCCGGCCTGAGTGCCCACTGAAGCTTCTCCGCCCATCCAAATGGCAGAGTCATCCACTGGCACGACGGCCGGTTTTGTGAATGGCGTGATACGTATCCTGCGGGTTTGTTTCAACTCGTCCATAGACTCCCCTCGAATATGTTCTGTGTCTACTTGCTGTCAGCCGCCATCACGTCGGAGAGATCCTCGGATTCCCACGCATAGGTCGGCGTCAACAAGGGCTTATAGGTCGGCAGCGGAACCGGGAAGGTCGCCGTTTCTACGGCACCGGCTACTGTGCGAGCGAAAAACATTCCGATTCCGTCGAACGGACCACGTAGCAGACCCCGCACCCAACCCTCATGAGTCCCGACTTCATAAATCTGACGCGGGACCTCTATCCATCCGGTCGAAAGATTCACCATACCACGAATGAGCTTCCCTGAAATCCGGTCGCCAAGTGCGTGAGACTCATCCGCGTGGGCCGGAGCATCCGCCGCCAAACCGGCAACAAGCACCGTCAGCAGAACCCACATCTGCACACCCCTCCGATTCAGCAACTTGCTCCTTCTATCGATTCCTTGCAAGTCGAAATCGCTTTCGTTATGGTACCGCACGATGGATCGAATGCGTGCGCGCCAGCTCATTCTTGCCTGCATAAGTGGCCTCCTGCTCCCGTTGTGCTTCCCGAAATTTGATCTGGGTCTCCTCGCATGGGTCGCCATGATTCCCCTCCATGTCGCCCTAGACTCGTCTACGAGACGGCGCGCCTTTTGGATTGGATGCCTGACAGGAACCATTGGATTCACCGGAATTATGGCCTGGGTCGTCACCGCCATGACCACCTATGGGAAGGTCCCCCTTCCCGTGAGCTACGCCATCTTGCTCCTGCTCACTGCCTATCTCGGACTCTATATCGGAATCTATAGTTGGAGCGTCGTCTGGCTACGTGAATTCTTACCCCGGTACGGAATTATTTTCTCTCCCTGTGTGTGGGTCTCGCTCGAACTCCTGCGAACCTATGCCTTTTCCGGATTCCCCTGGAGCTTGTTGGGATACTCCCAGTATCGCGAGCTTGAACTGATTCAAGTCGCCGACCATCTGGGTGTCTACGGCGTCTCTTTCCTGATTATCCTCGTGAACCTCACGCTTGCAGAGCTGTTCCTTTGGCTGATGCCATTTTTTCGCGGGTTTCACCCGAGGAAGCTCCCGTGGGAACTGGTCACCATCACCACCCTGCTCATGGTGCTGACGTACGGATACGGAGATTCGCTCCTGACCAGATCTACCCTCACACCGCCCAAGGGCACCATCACCATGGGATTGGTACAACCCAACATTGAACAAGCCGTAAAGTGGGACATCGCGTTTCGCGACGAGACCATGCAGCGCTTCGACCGCCTCACCAACCAGTTCGGTAACGCTACCGACATGATCATCTGGCCGGAAGCCGCGACGCCGTTTATATTCGAGCGGGAGAAAGACTATCAGCTCCAACTCATGGCTCTGGCCGACCGGGCCAAAGCCCCGATCCTGTTCGGCAGTCCGGCGCTCCGCTTTTATCCGGATCGCCGTCCCTACCTGTTAAACAGCGCGTATCTCCTGTCAGCCGACGGGACGATCCTCGGGCGGTACGACAAACATCATTTGGTCCCGTTCGGGGAATATATTCCGCTAAAGTCATCGTTGCTGTTTTTTCTCGACAAGCTGGTTGAAGGCATCGGCGACTTTGAGGCTGGTCCAGGTGGAACCACGTTGTCGCTGACCCCGAAGGCGACGATCCGGGAGGACGGGACGTCCGTTCCGTCACGCCCCCTGAAGTTCGGCGTGGCCATTTGTTATGAAGTGATCTTTCCCGATCTGGTCCGGCAGCTCGCGGTCAACGGCGCTGAGTTTCTGGTGACCATTACGAACGACGGGTGGTTCGGAAACTCATCGGCACCCGCCCAGCACTTTTCCATGGTGGTCTTCCGCTCGGTAGAAAACCATCTGGCCTTTGCGCGTTCCGCCAACACCGGAATCACCGGCGCCATCGATCCCTACGGGCGGATTCTGCACGCTACCGGACTGTTTACAGAAGAATCGGTTCGGGCGACGATTCCTGTCTGGCAACCGCACACATTCTACAGCCGGTACGGGGATGTGTTTGCCTACGGCTGTGTGGTAATCTGCGCGCTGTTGTGCCTGATCAGTCTTCTCCGGCCGAAGGAGCCGGTTCACGGCACCACCGCCATCACCCCGGTATAACCAAGCCTGTGCTTGTCTGCCGCTGTGTGGTACGCTGTGCTCGTTTGTGCCTGATCAGTCTGCTCCGGCCTAAGGAGTCAGCCTACGGCACCACCGCCATCACCCCGGTATAACCAAGCCTGTGCTTGTCTGCCGCTGTGTGGTACGCTGTGCTCGTTTGTGCCTGATCAGTCTGCTCCGGCCTAAGGAGTCAGCCTACGGCACCACCGCCATCACCCCTGTGTAAGTCGAAAGGACACGAGTCATGTTAGACGAGGTGCGGAGTCGCGTGCAGACAGTCGGAGTGCAGGTCTCGGAACTACGGGGGCATCTTTGACCTCGCTCGCATGACCGCTGAGCTCGAAGAGCTCGAAGCCAAGATGGGCGTCCCGACATTCTGGAACGACACCAAATCAGCCGCATCGACCAGCAGAAAAAAAGTCACGCTTGAGCGCGAACTTATCCAATGGCGTGAGATCGAGGCAAAACTCGGCGATCTTCAGGCCATGCTGGAACTGGCGGAAGAAAGCCCGGATACCTCCCTTGAACAGGAGCTGACGACGGAGCTTCATCGGCTTGAAACCACGCTGGCCACGCTCCGCGTCGAGATGCTCCTCTCCGGAGAACTTGATTCGAACAATGCGATCATGGCCATTCATCCCGGTGCCGGAGGCACGGAGTCGCAGGATTGGGCGCAGATGCTCCTGCGCATGTATGTCCGATGGGCTGAGACCAAAAAATTCAAAGTGGAAACATTAGATCTACTCCATGGCGACGAAGCGGGCATCAAGAGCGTGACGATCTCTGTGACCGGCCCCTATGCCTACGGGTATTTGAAGGCTGAAGCCGGCGTGCATCGCCTGGTGCGGATCTCCCCCTTTGATGCCAACAAGCGGCGCCATACTTCCTTTGCCTCGGTCTTCGTCTATCCGGAGCTCAATGAGGACATTGATGTCGTCATCGACGACAAAGATCTGAGAATCGATACCTTTCGAGCCGGCGGCGCCGGCGGCCAGAACGTGAACAAGGT
>CAYHNM010000233.1:0-3377 GCA_964357985.1 uncultured Nitrospira sp.
AGGCATGTTCGACAAACCCCCGAATGCCATCGATGAGGACCACGTTCTGCTTGATTTCTTCACGCACATGTTTGGCTGTGGCCATCAGCGTCTCGTGATGACGACGAACGGTGGCCGATTCCGAACCGTGCCAGCGATCAAGCAGGGCGTGCAATGATGCCATCGAATCAGGCAGCGACAGGGCGACGGCAATCTGGCGGACCGCCTGGTCTCGCGCATCTGCAATCGATTGGAGTTGTTCCAGTATCGCAAGGCGGCGAACGTTGATGGGATGAAAGTCGCCGATGGCGAGCGTTTTGATTGCGTGACGTTCCGCCTCGACCGTTTCGAGGAGGGACTGGCAGGAGGCCAGCTCCCGGAGGAGGATTGTCACTAATTGTGCTGACAGTGCCGTTGAAACCGAAGGCATACGCGCTCCCTGCGAACTTGCTTCGGACGTGACGCAGCCATCCTGGCTACGTGGTCGATGTGGATCGTGACTGCTACAACACCGCGTCGGTCAGCACTTGCTTGATGAGTGCATCGCCGACTTTGCGACCACTGATATCATAGGTGCCATGTTCGATGGCCTTCTTGATCTGCTCCACGCGGGCGGTCCGTTCGTGATCGGGAGTCTGGCCCAGCGCGCGAATGCGCTGTAGCTCTTTAGCCTGATCCGAAATCTGGACCCGGTCATTTCCCGTCTCTTTCTGAGACGGTTGCCGTTGCGTCGACGGACCCTTCGTCTCCTGTGTACCTAAGAGAATCTTGGCCAGTTGATCGGAACGACCTGAACCTGAGATCTGCATATCTCTCTCCTTCTTCTGGGAAACGGTTGAGCCAACCGGGGCTTTCCCCTCTCGGTTGCTTCAAGCCCTGTCGCACACCTTATCGGTCTTCACTGTCTGGAACTTTAGCGATTGGCGGATAATTCTTTTCGATATATTCCTGAACCATTTGGGTAATCCCGATGCCCCCTGACTCAGATGCCCTATTCCCGATCTCTTGGTCGTAAAAAGAGTAAAAGTATGAGCCCATCTTGCCGGACATCTCCGATTCATGAACGGTTTCCCGCATGACCTTCATCAGATAGGACACAAAGAATGCTTCATACTGCTTGGCGGCTTTGATCAGCTCTTTCTGGTCACCAGGACTCCCCTTTACCTTCAATGAGTTGACTTCACTCTGGTTCCCTAGTGGATCAGTGAAGACCGGAGAAGAAAGAAACTGAGCTTGAGTCGAATCGTGAATATTCATAAGGACTCTCGTGTAATTCAGTTTTGAATAACTGTCTATGCGCTAAGTGGATTAGATAATAATATCAGCGTCTTAACTATATAATCTCAAGATTTGCCTGGAGTGCTCCTGCTGCCCGAAGTGCTGAGAGGATCGAGACCAGGTCTCTGGGCGTCACCCCGACTGCATTCAGCGCTCTCACAACCTCACCCAGCGTGACGGTTTCGTCAACAACGATCAAGCGAGACTCTTGCTCCTTCACCTCAGTCTGCACATCTTCTGTCACAGTCGCTGGTTGGTTGCTGGCCGCTCCAATAAGTGGCGCATTTGGCTGAGAGACATTGAGAGTATTCTTCACGGATATCGTGAGATTTCCATGAGAGATCGCACAGGTCGAGATTCGCACATGCTCGCCGAGTACGACCGTACCTGTCCGTTCGTTCACCACGACTTTGGCGGCCATATCGACCGAGACATCGAGACCTTCAATTGAGGCGATATATTCAACGACGCGACCATGGAAGGCTAATGGAATCGTGGCTTTGACAAGGCCGGCGTTCACGGGCGCAGCACTTCCTTTCCCGAATACGCCATCGATCGCTTCTGCCGTCCGAATTGCCGTCGTGAAGTCCGGCTGGCGCAGCAGAACCGACACGGTCTCCCAGGCATCGATATTGACCACCAACTCCTTTTCGATAATCGCTCCCGCTGGCACCACCCCGGCTGCCTGATGATTCTTGGTGACCGTAGCTCCTCCTGGCCCACCTGTCCCGCCCAGAAACCCTCCCACCGAGACCGGTCCTTGCGCCACGGCAAACACTTGTTGATTGGCCGCTTTGAGAGGAGTCAGCAAGAGAGTCCCGCCTTGCAAACTTTTCGCATTGGCCATCGAAGACACGACGACATCAAGGGCTTGGCCTGGCTTGGCGAACGGGGGCAGCTTGGTCGTGACCATCACGGAGGCAATATTTTTTGTGAGGAGCTGAATCGGATCGATGACTAGATTGATGCCCATCTTATTCAACATGGACATCATCGCTTGAATCGTAAACTGGCCACCGATGACTTGATCGCCCGTTCGATCGAGCCCGACAACCAATCCATAGCCGATGAGTTGGTTTTCACGAACGCCTTCAATGGCACCGATGTCCTTGATCCTGACCGCCTCCGCTGAGAGCGGCAGGCCCAAGGCCCCGATGAATAGCCCTACCATCAATGACCTGGCCCAACGTGTAATCATTTCAGCCGTAATCCTTTTTGTTACAACTTCTGCGCTGACTGAATGTGCGACTTTCGACCTAAGAGCATTCTTGAGATCCATCCCTGCTCCGAGGCCGATTCTTGCGGAATGTTGATTCTGTTTTTTCCGCGGTGCCAATAGCCGGTTCGACCGGGATCCTGAGGTGGGTCTAAGTCCGCTCTCCTCACCACGCCGCTCATCACCATCATTTGCAACGACTGGAGCGAGACCGCGCCACGCCAGAGCCCCCACTTCGCCGAGACTTTTCGTTTGGCAATCGTGTTCACAAGGGACATCCTTCGTTAGAATGGGTAGACCCAATCAAGAATGCGGACCAGCCACCCCGGCCGCTGCACATCGTCCAACACTCCCAACCCTGCGTATTCGATTTTGGCATCGGCAATAGCCGACGACAGCACCGTATTCTTCGTGTCGACATCCACCCGGCGTACGATGCCGGCAATGGTCATCAATTGCTTTTCACTGTTGACCGTCACTTCACGGCGTCCTTCAACGCGTAGATCACCGTTCGGAAGCACTTCCATCACGATGACCGAGATCGTACCGGTTAATGTTCCTTCCCGGTTGGTGGCGCCCTTTCCGCTGAATTTATTGCTGGCACTCGCATCAACTCCAAGCCCTCGCCTGGCTTCGTCGCTGAGTCTGAAACCGGGGACTCCAAAATAGCCCACGCCTGATCCGGCCAGGGAATTCGATAGAGTGGAATCTCGTTGTGCCGCAGTATCCGCCGATTTTGACCCTTTATGCTTTTCGACAATCTTAACGGTGAGAATGTCTCCAACCCGCATGGCGCGCAGATCTTCGTAGAGATAGGCCCGACCATTCTCTTCTTGCCACAACGATCCAAGAGTCTTGGGCGGAGGCAATGATGGCACGGTCAACTTGGTTGAAGTCGAGGCGG
>CAYHNM010000234.1:0-3355 GCA_964357985.1 uncultured Nitrospira sp.
GCCATGAAGAGCAGAAGTTTCGAGAGATGCATGGGACATCATACCCGAAAATCCATCGGAAACGGAGCGCCGTAGTAGACTGTAAGAGTTTCGTGTCAGCCTCGACTGACCACAGAGGAGGGTCTTCGCTATGACAAGACGGATTTTCGGACGAGTAGCCTTCGCAGGGATGGTCCTTGTCATAGGATTGGGCCTCAGCCTGATCCAGCCGGAGCGCTCGGCCGCGACCGCTCCGGCCAAGGCCTATTTTGCCGGCGGATGTTTCTGGTGCATGGAGGAAGCCTTTGAGAAAGTCGAGGGTGTGCTGATGGCGGTCTCCGGCTATATGGATGGGACAGTGGCCAATCCGACGTATGAGCAGGTGTCAGCGGGCGGGACCGGGCACGCGGAGTCGGTTGAGGTGACTTATGATTCGGCCAAAGTGAGTTACGAGAAGCTCTTGGATGCGTTCTGGCGCAATGTGGATCCGTTGACCCCGAACGCGCAATTCTGTGACCATGGCACTCAGTATCGGGCCGCGATATTTCCCTCGACTCCCGAAGAGCAGAAGCTGGCAGAGGCCTCGAGAAAACGGCTTGAAGAGTCGAAGAAATTTCACCGCCCGATCGTGACGCACATTGTGGCAGCCACGGCATTTTACCCGGCCGAAGAGTATCACCAGGATTTCTATAAAAAGAATCCCGTGCGCTACAAATTCTATAAATTCAATTGCGGCCGGACCCAACGGCTGGAAGAGGTTTGGGGGAAGCCGTAGCGCGTGCTAGTGCGCAATTTCTGAGGCCATTCACGTGCCAAAAAGTGGCCGTCCCCGTCCAAAGTGGGCATCATTGTCAGAGTCACACCGCGTGCCAGCCACAGTTCTGAGATACATCAGCGAGTTGCGAGATCATCTGGACGGCACGGCTCTTGAGGAGATACGTCGGTAACCCGGGTCCACCCCTGCTGAATGGGTCGACCAGGTTACTGCGTGACTACTCCAATCTCCATACAACGATTTCGCCCCTTCGCTGCATTTGTCCGCAGCGCGGGCGTTCTGCTATTGGCCGTCGTAATGGTCGGGGCGATCCCCGTTCCTACGAAGTCGGATTTCGACGGTCGTCCGCGATACGACACACAAGAAATCCGTCGGGCGATCGCGTTCTACGCTAAACGATATCGGCTAGATCCGGCGCTCTTGCGTGCGGTCATTAAGACGGAGTCTGACTTTCGTCCCGACGCGGTCTCTCGGAAGGGAGCGGTCGGGCTGATGCAATTGACTCCCGAGACGGCTGCGACCTTACGTGTGGGAAACCTCCACGATCCCATCCAGAATATCGGCGGTGGCGCGAAGCAGTTGCGTCATCTTCTGAATCTCTATGACGGGGATCTCTCGCTGTCGCTGGCCGCCTATAATGCCGGGGTGCATCGGGTGAAAGGCGGCCGGATTCCACGCATTCGCGAAACCCGGCACTATGTGCGCAAAGTGCTGAAGTACTACGAAAGGTATCGATCCAGAAGCCCCAAGCCGCCGCCGCCGGATCATTCAGCCAAGTCCCCTTCAACGTCGCAGTCCGCTGCATCGTAGGGGACGGTTCTGAAATCGGGGAAAGAGAATTGCGGTGCTCTGAGCGACCATCCGTAAGAGACACCGATGAAGGTGGGGCCCTACCAGAGTGATGTCAACGGGGTATTATCGTGCTTTCATTACCAATGTACGCAGCCGCTCCCGCTGGGCCATGGTAATGTCGATGAACTCCAGTCCGAACTCCTTGTGATCGATCCAGCGAACGATGGCCTGATTGATGCGTAGCGGCCATTGATGATCGGGCAGGAAAAGAGACAGTCGCAAGATCATCCCGATCTCGAGCGGGATTGACGAACCCGCTCGACAGCCGCTTGCGGAAATATCCAATAGCGTGGCTTCACCCTCGAAGTCGTCTTCGCCGAAGAAGAATAGACGGCAGGAGAGCAGCATCCGTCTTCCTCGTCGATCCTTGTGGTGATCGCTTGCCGGGTCCTGGTTCGCGGGCGGTTGTGGTCGTGCTTCCATAACCCTCATTTCCTCTCAGATAGTCCTCACGCCTAGACTGTACCGCGTGTTCTCTCTTTCCGCCTTCCTCAGATGGTGTAGTTCGGACGGGGGGCAGCCACGCCTCCGGAAAGACCCTGAAGTCACAGAGAATGTGTATGTAACAGAGAACACCTCGAATGCAAGTACAAACGACTAAGCAGTAACTATAGTGCCATCAAGAATGGCGGTGCGGCGGGATCTCGGCAAGCAGTTGACCTTCGCCCAGGTCTCTGCGAAAAGGATCGGATTGGGATGTGGGAGAGGAGGAGCAGTGATGAAGCGAACAGGGAATCTCAGGATGGCGCAGCTCGGACCGTCAGAAATCCGAGCCATGACCCAGGCCTGTGTGAACGCCAAAGGGGTGAACATGGCCCAAGGGGTCTGTGACACGCCCGTTCCTCTGCCGGTCTTGGAGGGTGCCAAGCGCGCCATGGACCAGGGGTTCAATACCTATACGCGATTCGACGGATTGGCCGAATTACGGCAGGCGCTGGCCAAGAAGCTGGCTCGCTGCAATGGCATTCAGGCTGATCCTGAACACAACATCACGGTGAGTGCCGGGGCCACGGGATCATTTCATTGTGCGTGCGCCGCCCTTTTGAACCCCGGTGATGAGGTCATTCTCTTCGAACCCTACTACCAGTACCATGCGACGGCGTTGAAATCGGTCGATACCGTTCCTGTGCCGGTGCGGATGCAACCACCTGATTGGACCTTCTCGTTCGCCGAAGTGGAAAGAGCCGTCACGAACCGCACCAGAGCGATTGTGGTCAATAGCCCCGGCAATCCATCGGGGAAAGTCTTTTCGCGTGCAGAACTGGAAGGGATTGCCGCGATCGCAACGCGCCACGATCTGTTCGTATTTACCGATGAAATTTACGAATACATGCTGTATGACGGCCGACAACACGTCAGCCTCGCGACCTTGCCTGACATGGCCGAACGGACGATCACAATCGGGGGCTACTCCAAGACATTCAGCATTACCGGGTGGCGCATCGGCTACAGCGTCGCGGCGGAGCGATGGGCGCATCTCATCGGGGCGATGAACGATCTGTTGTATGTCTGTGCGCCTGCGCCGTTGCAAATGGGCGTGGCGGCCGGCATTAACGAGCTGCCGGATTCCTTCTATCTGGAAATGGCCCGGGAGTACCAACGGAAGCGGGATCGTTTTTGCGAGGCGCTTTCACGGGCGGGGCTCACGCCGTCTGTTCCCCAGGGCGCCTACTACGTGCTGGCGGATGCGAGCCGGCTTCCAGGGAGCACTGGCAAGGCTCGCGCGATGGCGCTGCTGGAAATGGCTGG
>CAYHNM010000235.1:0-3352 GCA_964357985.1 uncultured Nitrospira sp.
TCTGTGCATCGCCCTCTGACCTTGACGATGAATGAACAGCTGGAATTCGGATCGGATGTGTCGTTTGTCGGTGCCGGATACGCCAATCGACGAGCCCTGCTCCCTCGTTGGATCAGCAAGGACTGGACATTCAAGGTGTGGGGAAATGAATGGGAGGGCGCCGATGCGGTGGCGCCTGTTTTACAGCGGAACGGTGCGCGGATCGACACCGATACCTGCCTCAAAGTGTTTAACGCGACAGCCATCAATTTGAACCTCCACTCGAATACCGGTGAGGGACTGGACCCGGCGGCAGACTTTGTGAATCCCCGTACATTTGAACTGGCCGCGGCAGGCGCTTTCCAGCTCGTGGATCAACGGGCACTCCTTCCCGAGTGCTTTACCGAAGACGAGATCGTCAGTTTTGAAGGCACCGACGAGGTGCCATCCCTGATCAGGACCTGGCTGCGCGATCCGGTTGGTCGCCGGACCATTGCCGACGCGGCCCGCCGGCGGGTCTTGCAACAGCACACGTACGAACACCGCATGAAGGACCTTCTGTCAGAATTGGGCATGCGGGAACCGGATCGGTTGGGTTCGATCCTGCGAGGGGAGCGGACCGCGGAGGTCCTCGCCGCACAGACGACCACGCCGTCTGAACTGACGCCGATGTTGCGGCAATTCGCGCCCGATCAGCGAGTCGAACTGAAGGATCTGGCGGCGCAGATTCGCGCCCGCGGGCCTCGAACAGAACTCAGCCGCGAAGATTTGCTCATTCTCATGCTGGAAAGTTATCGGACTGAAACCAGGGACTTGGTATGAACCGCCAGGTGCTGATCCTCAACATTACGCGGATGGGCGACCTGGTCCAAATGGGGACCTTGCTGTCCCGGCTGCAAGAAGAATGGCCTGGCGTGGCGGTCGATGTGATCGTGGATCGCCGGTTTGCCGCCGTCGCGTCCTTGCTGCCTGGGCTCCGGGACATTATCACCTATGACTTCCATGCTCTGATTGATGACAGCCGCGCAGCCGTCAAGAGTGTCACCGCGCTCTATGCCGACCTCGCCACCTGGGCTCGCCCATTGGTTGAGAGACGTTACAATCGCATCATCAACCTCACCTTCAATCGTCCGAGCGCGTTATTGGCTTCGTACATCGGCGCGCCGGATATCCGCGGCGCCCGATGCGCCTGGGACGGGGAGAGCGTGATCGAGAATCCCTGGATGGCGTATTTCACCGACATGCATCATTTCCGCGCCATGAATCGATTCAATCTGGTGGATGTCTATGCCTTGGGAGGAAGCGGACCGGGAACCTACGCGCCATTGTCGGCGCAAGTGACGACCGCGGCGCGCGAATGGGCACAACATTTTCTCACCGCTGCGCCGGAGACAGCAACAGAGTGGATTGCCGTGCAAGCCGGGGCGAGCGACGTGATGAAAGCCTGGTGGCCCGAGCATTTCGGTCGCACACTGGCGCACCTGAGCGCGAGATGGAAGGGCGGGATCGCCCTCATTGGAACACCGGCTGAACAAGACACAATTGCACAGGTCGTACGAGTCTATCGGGAGGCCGGAGGACGCAACCCCGTTCTTAATGCGGCAGGACAGACGACACTGGAGCAGTTGGTGGGTTTGCTCGCGGAGTGCCGTCTCCTCTTAACCAACGACACCGGTCCGATGCATCTGGCCGTCGGTGTCCAGGTGCCTGTGATTGATCTCTCCGTCGGGCATGTGGATTTCCGAGAGACCGGTCCCTATGGATCGGGGCATTGGGTCGTGCAGCCGGAGCTTGAATGTGCCCCCTGCGGATTCGACCAGGTGTGCGCCCATCACAGCTGTAAGGATCGTCTTCCAGTAACCATGGTCGCGGATTTGCTTTTGCATGTCCTGGACAAGGGGGAGTGCCCTCCGGTAACACCAGGCTACCGGCTCTATCGCTCGTCCGTCGACGAGGATCAGTTGGGCAGCTTTTGCGCGGTGGGAACGGAAGAGTCCTCAGACCTCGACTGGTACAGCCGGTATTGGAGACGCTACTGGTATGAAACGCTGACCCACCGCGCCAGCCGTATTCCGGTGGACTCGACCGTGCCTCAGAATGCCGCCGCTGCGGCACACCACCTGGCCGGTATGATGCCTGACATAGATCGACTCTGCCGTCAGGCCGATGCCATTATGCAGGCAGCCACACAGGTGGCTCAATCACCCGGTTCGTTGCAGGCTCTCCAACGGGAACAAACGGCGTTGCGTGAACGCGTCGTACACTCGGGGATGGCCCATATCGCCAGTTCTCCGGTGACGACGTCGTTCGTGCGCTCCATTCACCATGATCATGTCAGAGGACTCGATCGTATGGCCCGGCATCATGCCTTGGCGTACCGGCAATGGAGGAGGCATCTCACCGAGATCTATCGACACCTGACTCAGAGTCCCTCGAAGTCCACATCGCGGCGATTGGCTATGTTCACTGATTCTTCAGTCGCCCATTCAGGATAGTAGCCGGATGACTCCAGCCTATCCCGCGCAGTCAAGAAGGAGAGAACGTTATGCATGTCATGCTCGATCAAGACCAGTGGGAAGTCGTCAATGCACTCAGCCTTGGCGACGTGTTGGCGGATATCAGCGAGAAAGCCCATGCCCGCTCACGCCTGATCACGTCCTTGACCGTGGATCAGCGCACCATTACGGATCGCGATTTGGATTCGGCCTTCTTAGGTGAGCCGATCGCGCGGTTTACTCATCTCCAAGCCGTTTCTCAAACCATGGATGAGGTGATGCTCGGGGCCGCGTCGACGATTCAGCATTACGCCGATCTCCTCCGCAAAGAAGCCCAGGAACTCGCCTCGCATATCCGCATGGGAGACGAACGGCTCACATCATTGGATGCCTGGCTCGGCAAACTCGCCGACTATCTCGAGCTGGTGGAATCCAAGCCGGCGAAGACGCATCCCGATCGTGCCATGACCCCATGGGTGCAGGCTTTACTGGATGCGCGCGCTCAACGAGACCTCATTCGCGTGGCCGATCTTCTTGAATATGAGCTCGCGCCCAGGTTGGAGTCCTAAAATGACCGATGTGTTCATTACGGTCGGTTTCTGTCGACGGTGTTGTTCGCCCCAGTTGCTTCGGGCCTCTCAAGTCTTAGAGGCATCCTCCGATAAGGGATGCAACCGCTCTCTAGGCGTAGAGGGGTAAGACGCTTCTGCACGGACGCGGAAGCGAGAGACGTACAGCACAGCAGTCGGCAAGGAGGAAGCATCCATGGCATTAATTATCAACAACAACCCGGCATCAATTTCTGCCCAGCGGAATTTGTCGATCAGCACCAACCAATTGGGACGCTCGGTCGAGCGTCTCTCATCCGGCCTTCGGAT
>CAYHNM010000236.1:0-3344 GCA_964357985.1 uncultured Nitrospira sp.
CAGGATATCGAAAAGAAGGTCGCGAGCGTGACGATGGTGATGTATGCCACGCGCTCCGTGCTGCAAGTTATTCGGGAAAATAAAAATTGGAGCACGATCGTGCTCGGCACGACGCCGGAGTTCCCTGACATTCGCAGCTGGCCGATCGCTCAAGGCAACTTTTTCACTCAGTCCGACATGGATGCCGCCGCAAAAGTCGTCATCCTGGGAAAAACTACGGCTCAGAATCTGTTTGAATCCGGCGAAGAGATCATCGGTAGCGAGATCCGCATCCGCAATGTCCCGCTCCGGGTCATCGGGATTCTCACTCCCAAAGGGCAATCGATTACGGGCCAGGATCAGGACGATCTCATCGTTCTTCCCTTCACGACCGCAGAACGCAAAGTCCTGGGGACACAATTTCTCGGCACGGTGGGCATTATCCTTGTCGCCACGCAAACCCGCCACGATATCCCGGCCGTTGTCGACGACATCAAAGATCTGCTGCGGGCGAAACATCACCTGCAATCGTCAGAGGAAGACGACTTCACGATCCGCACGATGGAAGACATTGCCAAGACGATTGCGGGAACCAGTCGCACCATGATGCTCATGCTGATGAGCATTGCCTCCATCTCCCTCGTGGTGGGAGGCATCGGTATCATGAATATCCTCCTGGTCTCGGTCACGGAGCGGACCAAGGAAATCGGGCTGCGCATGGCCGTCGGCGCGAAGCGGATTCATATCCTGCTGCAATTTCTGATCGAAGCCATCATCATGACGACCATCGGGGGCATCCTCGGCGTCGGGGCCGGCATCGGCATCTCGCTGCTCTTGACGAAACTGATCGGCTGGCCGACGATTATTTCCACGCCGGCCGTGGCCGCCGCCTTTTTCTTTTCCCTGGTCGTCGGCATCTTCTTCGGCCTCTATCCGGCGAACAAAGCCTCCAAGCTGAATCCTATCGATGCACTCCATTATGAGTAGCCCTGGAGCAGCGGCATGAATGAACCACTCCCTCCGTTCTGGAGCATTCCGGCGGAAGAGCTGCTCAACCGTCTGCAAACTAGGTCGGAAGGGCTCAATACCAACGAGGCACGGCAGCGCCACGCGCAATATGCGGCGGCAAGGCTGAAGCCGCGCCAGGATATCCGTCCCTTGTATGTTCTGCTCGCGCAATTTCGCAGCCCGATCATTCTCATTCTCTTGTTTGCCGCCACCATGTCCTTGTTTCTTGCCGATCGCACCGACGCGCTCATCATTCTCACGATTATCCTGGTCAGCGCCTTCCTGGGATTCTGGCAGGAGCACGGCGCCGCCAAAGCCGTCGCCTCGCTCCTCGCGCTCGTCCACGTGACCGTCACCGTCTTGCGGGAGGGAAAGACGCTCGACATTCCGCTCGATGAGGTCGTGCCCGGCGACATCATCACGCTTTCGGCTGGCTCAAGCATTCCCGGAGACGGCCTCATCCTCGAATCCAAAGATCTCTTCGTCGACGAAGCGACGTTGACCGGCGAAACGTACCCGACTGAAAAATCCGTGTCGGTCGTGCCGGCCACGGCACCGGTCACTCAACGGACCAACAGTCTCTTCATGGGCACCCATGTAATCAGCGGCCATGCCACGGCGGTGATCGTGCTGGTCGGCAAGGACACCGAGTTCGGGCGTATCGCCGGTCCTGTGATGCACCGTCAACCGGAAACCGAGTTTGAACGGGGCGTCCGGCGATTCGGCTACCTGCTGCTCGAAGTGACGCTCCTGCTGGTATTCGCCATCTTCGCCATCAACGTCTACCTGCAACGGCCCGTCCTCGATTCCTTCCTCTTTTCCATGGCGCTGGCGGTCGGACTCACCCCGCAGTTGCTCCCGGCGATCATCAGCGTGAACCTCTCGCACGGGGCGAAGCGCATGGCCCAGCAGAAAGTGATCGTGAAGCGGCTCCACTCGATTGAGAACTTCGGCAGCATGAACGTGCTCTGCGCCGATAAAACCGGCACGCTCACTGAAGGATCGATGCATCTGGAACAGGCGATCGATGTCGCGGGCCGGCCGAGCGAACGCGTGCTCTTTCACGCGGCGCTGAATGCCGCCTACGAAACCGGCTTCATCAACCCGTTGGACGAGGCCCTCCGCACGCATCGCGCGTGGGATTTCACCGGGTACCGCAAGCTGGACGAGGTGCCCTACGACTTCGTACGCAAACGATTATCCATTCTCGTCGCCACCACGACCGGCGCGCTCCTGATTACCAAAGGCGCCGTAGAGCAAACACTGGCCGCCTGCGCCTACGCAGAATCGGCCGACGGAAGTGCCGTGCCCCTCGACACGGTTCGGGAATGGATCACACAGCAGTTTCACGATCTCGCCGGGCAGGGCTTTCGCATCCTCGGCCTGGCGATCCGCCCCATGGAATCCTGCACGCGTCTCGGAAAGGAACACGAGGCGGACATGACCTTTCTCGGACTTCTGATCTTCCATGACCCGCTGCGGAAGGACATTGCCGAGACCATCGTCTCGCTGCGCCGGCTGGGGGTCTCCCTCAAAATTATCACAGGCGATCACCGCTTCGTCGCCGCCCATGTCAGCCACGTGGTCGGCCTGGACCATCAACGACTGCTGACGGGCCAGGATCTCCGCCGCATGACGGACGAAGCCCTGGTTCACCAGGTCAACGACATCGACGTCTTCGCCGAAATCGAACCGAATCAGAAAGACCTCATCATCCTGGCCTTGAAACGTTCCGGCAATGTGGTGGGTTATATCGGCGACGGAATCAATGATGCCCCTGCGCTCCATTCGGCGGACGTGGGCATATCCGTGGAGAGCGCCGTCGATGTGGCGAAGGACGCGGCAGATATTGTGCTGCTCGAAAAGAACTTGTCGGTTCTGGTCCAGGGAGTCCGCGAGGGACGGACCACGTTTTCGAACACGCTGAAATACGTCTTTATGGCCACCAGCGCGAATTTCGGGAACATGTTCAGCATGGCCGGCGCCTCGCTGTTTCTATCGTTTCTCCCACTGCTGCCGAAACAAATTCTTCTCACAAACCTGCTTACCGATATTCCCGAAATGACGATCGCCACCGACAGTGTCGATCCTGAGCTGATCGCCGAGCCACGACGCTGGGATATCGCCTTCATCCGCAAATTCATGCTGACATTCGGACTCGTCAGTTCGGTGTTCGACTACCTGACCTTCGGCGCGCTGCTGTGGATTCTCGACGCCTCCCCGGAGCAGTTCCGGACCGGCTGGTTCATTGAATCCGTCATTTCCGCCTCGGCCATTGTGCTCGTCATTCGAACCAGACGGCCGTTTTTCTCCAGCACACCGGGACGCGCCCTCACCCTCGCCACCCTCGCCGTGGC
>CAYHNM010000237.1:0-2133 GCA_964357985.1 uncultured Nitrospira sp.
CTGGTGATCGTGATGGCTGCATTTCTTGGTGGCATCGTCGGAGGCGTGCTGAGTGATCAGCTCCTTTCCGGAAGGACTGTTCATGCGCAGAAGGCAAACGGTGTGAATGCCGAAGAGTTCTTATTATTGGATCAGGCGGGGAAAGCCAGAGCCGGACTTGGGTTGGACGCTAATGGTGAAGTCGGGCTTGTCCTGACGAGCAAAGACGGCAGCAGGACTCTCACGCTGTCAGCCGATGACCCACGGGCAATCAAGCTGACCGAGCGTGGAGGCCGAGTGCTGCTCTCAATGCCGTGAGGATTGAATGGGAGCGGAGAAGGGACCTAGACGGCCTTCTTGACCAGTCCTGAGCGGAGGCAACGGGTGCACACGCGAATCTTTTTGTTCGCTCCGTCTACGACTGCGCGAACAGTCTGAATATTGGGGTTAAATACCCGCTTGGTCTTGTTGTTCGCGTGACTGACGTTGTTTCCGGATTTCGGTTTTTTCTGACAGAGATCGCAAGAGAATGCCACGGTAGTGCTCCTTCTGAATGATCGAGCTAATGATTAGCTCGGTAAAGTAGCACATTGGGACGAACTGTGACAAGTGGCTGGCCTGGTGCCGGGGCTGTCTTGAGAATCGATTGGGAAGGGGTTGAATGGAGACTGCTAATTGGATCGGATTTGTCGCCGGGACACTCACAACCATCGCGTTCTTGCCACAACTACAGCGGACCTGGACGACAAAGTCTGCCGACGATATGTCGCTGGCGATGTTGTTGACCTTTACAACCGGAGTCTTTCTGTGGCTGATCTACGGTCTGTATCTGACGGCGTGGCCGATCGTCGTCACAAACGCCATCACTTTTATACTGACACTCACGATCTTAGCCCTCAAGATCAAGTATCAGAAGCCGCGTTGAAACTGTGGGCGGGTTGCGCTTGCGAAATGATGGGCGCCTCTTTCTAAGAGGTCGGTGAAGGTGCTGCGAAGGCAGGCGGAAGCGGCACGCTGATGTCGAAGCTTGGATCTCCCCCGTCGTCGAGTCGGTCTTTTCCAACACTATAGAGTTTCTTTTGCGTTGGGCTCCAAAGCATGGGGAGTCCTGTGAAGGGGTCGAAGTACATCGAGCCGACTTCCGCCAGTCGCGTCGGGATGGTTACGGTGGCGGTGGGTTTGCGCATCAGGATTTGCAGTGAGACCAGGCGCAGCCGCGCATCTGTTTCAACCAAGTGTTGACTGAAGGGTTCCCATTGCGGCTCGAATTCCATCGGATCAGCGAGCCGTTCGAGAAACGTCCGTGGCGACTGTTTCGCGATGTCCTGCAGGCGAGGAAGCGGGCTGTGAATCGTTTCAGCCGCTTTAATAGTTGCGTCGTAATAGCTTGAATAGGCGTCCCAGGTGCGCTGGCTGGATGAGGCCAGTCCAAATCCCGTGAGGCTTCTGGGGTGCGCCACTTTTTGAAATGCGTTGGACGGCAGATGTGCCTGGATCGTTACCGTCCCCAGGGTTTGAGGGTCTGTCTGAGAAAGCCGAGGCCCATTTGCCGGCTCCGTACGGCTTCGTTGATATCCCATCATGAACTCATTTTGAATTGGCCAGCGGAGTGAGTATTCGGTTGGAGTCAACGGCTGGAGTAAGTTGAGCCCTTGAGCCAGCACGTGTGTGTCGACCGTGCTTTGACTCAGCATGCGCGACAAGAGTTCGACATCGTCTTCGATCATCACTGACGCCAGTATCTTCACCGGGAGGGTTCGGGCTTCCCGTAGGACGCTACGCCACTTGGCTACGTCCAGTGTGAGTCGATCAAGGCCGGTCCTTACCTGTTCGCCGAATCCGATTGCCACAAACAGGCGGTGGGCTCCCATGAGCTCTTCAATGCGAGGGGCACCCGTATGCCCGTATCCCCAATCTTCAAACTTCATATGGAGAAATCGTTCGTATCGTGTGACGAGTGGTGCGTAGAGCGGAGCCGACGACCGAAACGAAGCTTCTTTGTTTTGGAATTCCGACAACGGGTCATTGGTATGCCATTCGGGAACGACACGGTCGTAGGCGACCGGCAGACGAAGCTCTGTGCGTCCCGGTTTGTCTAAGTCAAAGCCACGCTCTGTCGGCCGCGCCCCGGTTTCACTCCAGATGTCGTATCCG
>CAYHNM010000237.1:2233-3342 GCA_964357985.1 uncultured Nitrospira sp.
GATGGGAAGGCGCGGGGAGTAGGATGAACCATGAGCCAGAAGACCTGCCCAATGAATTGACCATCGTTCCCTCGAGGGCTGGGGAACAGGCGAGGATGAAGAACCGGGTGCAATCCTCAAGGTCTCTGTTAGGCCTTGGGGATTTTTTATGTTCGGCGCGTTGAAAACGGTTTCCAGCGGCGTTCTCGCCTCGTGTCTAGCCTGCGACGTACGAGCCGCTGTACGTCTCGGCTATTCACTCGCTGCGGCCTTGCTGGAAACCCGTTTTGAACGCGCCGGATCGCGAACCTGGTTGTATGGGCTGTTCCTTTGTTTTCTATGGATGAATGGTAGTGTTGTTCTTGCCCATGATGAGGTTTCGGATATGACACGGCGTCAGCAGGGGATTCTGACCGGTATGCCGTTTATGGCCCACGTGTCGTCCCGGTCGTTTGTCGATGATGCCGGCCGGAAGATGTATTTGGCCAAGACGCCGGTGCGCATCGTCTCACTGGCGCCGAGTGTCACCGAAATGTTGTTTGCCATCGGCGCCGGGGAGCAACTCGTCGGGGTGACGGATTTTTGTGACTATCCCCCGGAGGCTTCAACGAAGCCGAAGCTTGGGTATGCCCATCCGAATCTGGAATCGTTGATGGCTCTCCAGCCAGATCTCGTCTTAGCCCCACAGGAATTTCTCAAGCCCGACATCATTCTCAAGCTGGAGCAGTTGAAGGTTCCGGTCTTCATCCTGTCTGCCACAACGGTCGAGGACATTTTAGGGCATCTCCAAACGCTGGGACGCATGCTTGATCGCTCGGTGCAGGCCAACGCAATTGCTATGACCTTGCGGCAGGACGTGGCTGCTGTGCGGTTGAGAACACAGAAGGTGTCTCCCGTGCGGGTGCTGTATGTGCTCAACAGTCAGCCCTTGATAACCGTGGGACCGGGAAGTTTCATCGACCAACTGCTTCGAATCGCCGGGGGAACGAACGTTGCCGCTCAGAGCCAGTTGCCGTATCCGAGGCTGAGTTTGGAGGTTGTGTTGCAGCAGGATCCGGAAGTGCTGCTCTTCCCCATCGGAAAAGCCGAAGGGATTCCGGATAGTGAGCAGCAGACCTGGCGGCAATGGC
>CAYHNM010000238.1:0-3342 GCA_964357985.1 uncultured Nitrospira sp.
GCCACCCATCGATAACCAGTTGACTTTGCTAGAATTTTAACCGGACGCTACTGATTTCAAATCCTTTCTATCATTGTCTCAATAATATCATCTTCTCTCTGTCCGACTGCAAAGTCCCAACGAGTAAAAATACTCCAAAGAGTGCGGCAAAAGTATTTGTAATCATCTGTGCCAGGCTTAGTTGCTTTTAAGCGATGTACGATTTCGACCATTCTGCTAAAAAACTCTTCGACGTCGTCATCGTAGATTTCCACATTTGATCTTGCATAATTAATTTCGCGAATTAGGGATTCAAACTCGTTGATGAGTTCTTCAAATATATAATTGCCATCATCTATACTTGTAGCAACCAGATCCCAACGTGTTTGAGACCCTGTTGTCAGAATTGAAAAATATCTTCTGAATTCTTTATGATCTAATAAATTTTCTCGGTCACTGTATTCCTGTGAATTTGAAGCTATCAAATATAAATCGATGCACGATTTCTTGAATGAACGATATTGTTTGCTTAACCCGTTTCGTATTCTTTTTCTACGCTGTATTTCAGGTATCGCTACAGTACCGGCATAAAATATACAGCTCACCAATAAAGCAATAAAAATAGAATGCAAAACCTCACTAGGATTTTCCTTACTATCTACCAATGCAATGCCGAGCAGCGATGCTCCGGTTATGACCACTAGCGTTATCGTCGCAGGCTTATTAAAATGCATAACAACGATTAGGCGGAACCGCATAAGCTGCGGATATTCGATTTCCTAGTCCGTATAACACGCCATCGATTCTCTTGAAAGTACGCGATAGTCCCTGCAACCTCAGTTAGTTACTGACCATGTTCCCATTTATCACGGCGTCTTATGCAGATCGGCATAACACACCCTCCTTGGATGGGTTCTCAGCCCATCCAGCGGACTACGAACGCCCGCCGGTACACGGTTTAGGACATGGGTAAAGATCATCGTCGTCCTCACCTTGCTGCGCCCGAGCAACTACTGGACCGTACGGCTGTGGCAAACCTGTTTCGTCGTAGGGAGCGCTTCGAGAGCCTGCACGCACGTATGGAGCAAGCGGGGACGCCTCCCGCAGGATGCTCAAAAAGTTCGTCCAGCAAGGCCGCAGCGAGTGAAGGACCGGAGGCGTACCCTCGGGGTACGTTGAGGGCCTGAACGATGCGAGAACGCCGCTGGCGGGCTTTTTCAGCATCCTGCTAGATGGAGTACTGAAAGGTCGGTTTGGCCCCGATCGCCTGAGCCAGCACACCCCGCTTCTTCAGCTCATCCATAATTTGTTTGGTGGCTTTATCGAGATCCGTCGGTCCACTCAAGACAATGTCCGTATTCGGCGGCGGCTCTTCACTGGTCTTGCTCATGTGGACCGCGATGACCGGAGCCGGATGGACGAGGGTCCGAATTGCCTGCCCCGCTTCTTTATAGTGCAGTCCGAATGGATTCGTGGTGGAGACCACGATCAGCCCGGTATCGATGAGCAGACGAGCGACTTCGCCATACCGCCTGGCCATTTCATCGGTCTGCCCCCGCTCCTCGTCAGTCAAATCTGCGTCGAGTCCGCGGCGAAGATTCTCTCCATCCAGCAGATAGGCATGCCGCCCGTCGGCCACGAGCCGTCCTTCCAACTGCCTGGCAAGCAGGGACTTGCCCGTATGTCGCCCGCCGGTAAACAGGACGATGGCGGCGCGATGCCCGTACTGCCGCGCACGGTCCTCGACGCCGACTTCGCCTTTGACCCAGGCGAAATCTCGACGACGGGCTTCCTCCCGCAGAAACTCTTGATCATCGTGAATCAGTTCCGTGACGATCCCGCCGCCGGCGATATCATATTCATCGACTAAGACAAACCGTCCAGTCGCTTCAAACGAGGCTGAGAGATCGAAGGCGACCGGCGTCTTCGTCCGCAGCGTCAATTCGGCCACCTGATTCTTGTTGACTGTCGTGCTCCCCTGTTGCTGCGCCAGATCCATCGTGTCGATAATCCGGTGAATAGTCGCCACTTCGCAGTCGACTTCTTTATTGGCGACGCGCAACTGATATTTGCGGCCACGCTCCAGCGGACGCTTCCCCAACCAGAAAAGATTGGCTCGAAACGCCGTCGAGACGGACGGCAACTGGTCCTGGTGCGTGGCAATCTCTCCGCGCTCCACGAAGATCTGCTCATCGAGCGTAATGCCGATCGATTGTCCGGCATACCCTTCCGTCGGCGGCGGATCGATGTTGAAAGCTTCGACAGACCGGATATTGGCCCGCTTGTTCGACGGTGAGAACACCAGATGATCGCCGACTTTTAACTTCCCGGCGGTAATGCGACCGGCGATGATACGGCGCGCATCGAATTTATACACGTCCTGGACGGGGAACCGCAGCGGCTGTTCCGATTGTGCCGCTTCCTTCTTGAAAAGACTCAGCTGGTCCAACACCGTCTGACCGGTGTACCACGGCATATTGGTGCTGCGATTCGCGATGTTGTCGCCGAGCTTGGCGCTCACCGGAATGATGCACTCGGGCACGGCCTTAAACTGGCCAAGAAACTCCCGATACTCTTTCTCGATACCGTCGAACACATCCTGCCGATAGCCGACCAAGTCCATCTTATTGACGACCACGGCGAACTGCCGGACTCCCAGCAATGACAGCAGATAGCCATGCTTCTTGGATTGCTCCTTCACACCCTCCAGCGCGTCGATCAACAGCAGCGCCGCTTCCGCCCGCGCGGCACCAGAAATCATGTTCTTGAGAAATTCCTTGTGGCCCGGAGCGTCAATGATGATGTACTGGCGCCCCTTCCAGATGAAGAAGGTCCGCGCCGTATCGATTGTGATCCCTTGTTCTTGTTCTTCGAGGAAGGCATCGAACAGGAAGGCATACTCAAACTCTTTGCCTTGCTGGCGACAAATGGCCTGCACCTTCTCGAGCTTGCCGTCAGGCAATGACCCGGTGTCGGCATAGAGCCGTCCCAGCAAAGTAGACTTGCCGTGATCGACGTGCCCCACAATGACGATATTCAGACTTTCAGATGGCTTCGCGCTTTCGATATTCATTGCCACTCCTCAAGAGTTCTTACCAGAATGCTCAAACGGGCGGCCCAGCAAGGCCGCAGGCAAGACACAACCGGAGACGTACCCGCTGAGGTACGTTGAGGATTGTTTCGAGCCGAGAACGACGCTGGACGCTCGTTTCAGCATTCTTTCGCTACATGTATCCGTCTTTTCGTAGCAGCTCCATGCCTCGCCCTTCATCCTGCGCGCGGCCAGCCCGTTCGGCGACCGTCGTGTGACGCAATTCGTCGATGATCTCGTCGACCGTCTTCGCGGTCGATTTGATGGGCGTG
>CAYHNM010000239.1:0-3324 GCA_964357985.1 uncultured Nitrospira sp.
CATCCCCGTTATGGACAGTCTCCGTTACGAAGTGGTCGGGGTCCTCCATCGTGTGGTCGACGCCAAAGAATTTTTCTCTCCTTCGACCCACGTGATCCGATTTGGGAAAACCGGGCACGTCATGTTGATCGATAGCCGAGGCATTGTCATGAGCTGTCCGATCCTCCCAACCGGCGTCTCGCTATCCGACCAGAGCCTGATTCCCCTCATCACACCGCTCCAGCCCGGCTGGACCCAGGCGGCAAGCGACGGACACGGAGGCAAGACAACCTCGATCATCGGCTTCGCGCCCCTGCCGGAGACCAGCCGCGCGACGAACGGATCGCTGAGCGGCGGCTCGTGGCATACCTTTGTCTGGCAATCGTCTGATGAACTGTTTGCGCCGATCCAGCACCTCTTTACCTGGATGACCATCTTTGGCAGCGTCGCCGTCGTACTCCTCGCCGTACTTGGCTACGTCGCCGCCAGCCGCATCGTCACGCCGGTCCGCGCGCTGCAACAGGCCGCCCAGGCGATTGGGCGAGGGGAACTCCAAACCGCCATCGACATTCGCACCGGCGACGAATTAGAAGATCTGGCCGACGAATTCACCCGGATGAATGCACAACTGGAAGCCGCATTTGCCGGCTTGACCGACCAAGTCACCTTGAAAACGCAAGAAGTGGATTACCTCCGACAGTCTACCGATCAGATCCTGGATGCGGTCCCGACGCCTATCGTCCTGATCGACGCCCGGGAATCAGTCCACTACGTGAATCAAGCCGCCCGTGAGACCTTCCACCTCGCGCCCAACACGACGCAGCCACTCTCACTGTTCACCGTGCTTCCGCTCGACGCAGTCAGCCAAACCAAACTGCGCCAAGAGTTTTCAGGGACCGCCTCCGGGGCGCTTGACTCCGCCGCACCGATTCGAAACAGAACCCCACGGGATCCCCTGGCTCAAACCGGGATCCACGAGGAAGCCCACGACCGGCCGGAACTTCAGATTGGCGCACGGACATACCATTACCTGTGGTTTCGCCTGCCGAGCCGCCCAGGAGAAGAACCGCACAGCGGGCTTGTGCTCCGCGACATCACCGATGACAGCCGGATGCAGGATCAACTCATTCAAGCGGAGAAATCCGGCAGTCTCGGCGTGCTCACCGCCGGCATCGGACATGAATTGAACAATCCATTGTTCGGGATCCTGGGTCTGGGAGAAGCCATTCAGGATGAAACCGATCTCACCCGCGCCCGATCGCATGCGCGCGATATCGTCGCCCAAGGGCGCCGGATGGCCGCCATCATCCGGGACTTCACCGGCATCACCGCTCGGGACACCTCAGCCCAGCGCATCCCGGTTTGCGTGGAAACCACCATCGAGCGCGCGCTCGCCGCCATGCAGATCGCCACCGATCTGACCCGGGTGGCCATTCAAAAAACCTTCGCCGGAGAAACCATGGTCTTGGCAATCCCCGACCAACTCCAGCAAGCGATGATGAATCTCTTCATGAATGCCGTTCAGGCAATGAAAGGCGTCGGTGCCTTGACCATCGTCACCACGCAGACAGATCAACTGGTCACAGCCCGGATCACGGACACCGGTCCGGGAATTGCGCCACAATACCTCGCACGGATTTTTGACCCGTTTTTTACGACAAAAGGACAAGGGGAAGGTTCGGGCTTGGGCCTGACCGTCGCCCGGCGCATCATCAGGAAATTCGGCGGAGAGTTGCGGATCGAGAGCCGCGAGGGAGAGGGCACGACCTGCCTCGTCACACTGCCGATTATCCGCACCCAGTCACCTGAGGAGGGCACATGCACCGCTTCGTCACCGCGCTCGGAGCCACAGCCGTCGCGTTCCTAGTCGCGGGGCTCCTGCTCGCGCCCATTCCGCCGCTGGCGAAAGAGCCTCCGATCCTGCCGGGGATCTCACCGGAAAAGGTCGCCGACTATGTCCATGCCGTCGTCCAGGCCGACCGGACGATCTACACGACGCTCGTAGTGACCCGGATGCAGGACAAACACATCGTCAACGCCACCGAACATTGGGAGCAAGACAACACGCTGCCCCTCCCCGCCCAATTCCTGCAACACTCGGGAAAGATTGTCGCCGAAAGCGGACGGGGCATCCGCTATCGTCTCATCGGCCTTTCCCCGATTTATCAGCGCAACGCCCCGGCCACGGATTTCGAGCGGAATGCCCTCGTCACATTGACCAAGCAACCGGACCGCCCCATCACCGGCATGGTGTCGAGCGGAAAAAAACAATTTTTCCAGGCCATTTACCCGGATCGCGCAGTCTCTCCAACCTGCGTGTCGTGCCACAACAGCCACCCGTTAAGCCCGAAGCGGGATTTCAAAGCGAATGACGTGATGGGAGCCATCGCGATCACCATTCCATTGGACTAATCGCCAGGGAGAAGATGAACCGGTCCTAGGCGCTGGGCGTCAGGATGATAGAGGAGCGCTCTGTGCGGCATCGGGAACGAAATACTCTTCCCGATAGATCTGGATCGCCGTCATGAAGAGACTGATGATGATCGGACCGACAAACAATCCCAGCAGCCCGTACAATCCAAGTCCGCCGAGCACAGAGAGAACAAGCAGCAGCACCGGAATCTGGACATCCTGACCAATGAGCCACGGCCGGAGAAACTGATCGACCATCGATACCACGCCGACACCCCAAGCCAACATGCCCAGCGCCTTGCCGACGGACCCGATGGCAAACAAATACAACACGACCGGTCCCCAGACTAAAGCCGTCCCGCCAAAGGGAATCGGCGCCAGCACAATCGTCAATGCCGTCAAAACCATCGGGAACGGGACGCTCAACACAAGATACGCCAGCCCGGCCAGCACGCCCTGCACCAGCGCGGTGACCAGCATGCCTTTCACGACGGCCCGGACGGTTTGATCGAGACGCGTGAGGATTTTCCGTTTATGCGACTCGTCCATTGGAATAAGCTCATATAACGAATCCATCCAGCGCTCGCCGTCTTTGAACAGAAAAAAAAGCACCATCAGCATGATGAAAAAGTTGCTGACGAGGACGACGGCGTTCTTCAGGAGATCCCCCATCTGGCTGACGACAAACTGACTGAGCCATTTGGCTCCCGACACCACAGAGTCCTCCATCGGCACCGGCTGCCCGTTGCCGCCCGACACCAGCGAACGCAACCAGCTCCCGACCACCGGTATGGTCGCCAGCCGCTCCGGTAACTGCTGAACGCCCCCGGCGACAATCCACTCATGGATCGTCTGCTCCACAGCGACCGCTTCCCGAACCAGGACCACGCTCATCAATACGACCGGAACCACCACCACCGTCAGCACGCCGAT
>CAYHNM010000240.1:0-3308 GCA_964357985.1 uncultured Nitrospira sp.
ATGGAAGTGAGTCCGGAAACCATCATCCGGGCTGTGAAAAGTATGAAGAAGACCGCACGTTTGGCTTTTCTGGAGGATCTGATCGCTGCCACCTCGCCGGAATATCTTCAGAGTATCCGGGAGGCTCGCCGGGACTATAAGGCAGGCAGAGTGAAGTCTCACGCCGACGTGTTCGGCCGGTGAAGTGCCGGCTGGTCTATACCTAGCGTGCTATCAAAGATATCGATACCCTCGACACAAGCGTCAAGCGGCGCATCGGCAAAACCCTCCAACGGTACGAACAGAATCCCCTGGCCCACGCCGAACCATTGAAACAATCTGAACTGGGTTCCTATCGGTTTCGCATCGGAGACTACCGCGTAGTCTTCGATCTTGAGGGGCCGGAGATTGTTGTGTTACGGGTCGGACACCGGCGGGATATTTACAAACGCTGATTGTACCAACCTCCCGGAGCGATCCTGCCGGACGCGGCCTGCGGAATCCACCATCGACATGGTTTCCATCTGAAATTCCCTGTGGCCATGGTCTGGTGACCGTGATGCGCCTGCGCAGGTGGTCATGATTTGCAGAGTGAGACGGAGAAAAGAGCGGGAAAAGACAGGTCCCTTCCCGCCTCGGCGGTTACTGCGTCGCGGAGGCGTAGGGGATCAAGGCCACGCCATAGTCGGCATGCACGGGGTCACCCGCAGCCTGTACTGTCACGAGGTAGGTGTGCTTGGGGTCGAGGATGATTACGCCTGCCGCTTCTCGATCGGACCCGTCGATCAGATCGACCCGAAACCCATCCTTGAAGGCCAAAAGGCGGGGAGAGGCATCTTCAAAGATGGTCACAATGGGAGTAAAGCCACGCCCCTTCACTCGAACAATCGCCTCGGTGGGACCGGGTAAATTGGTGGTGACCAGTTCCCACACGTCCGTGGTGCCTGACGAGGTTTCACGCCAACTATACGTATTTTGAAAGTCCCACTGTTCATCTCTGCGGACTACTCTCCCGGTTCTTGCCGAAACGTACGTCGTGACCTTCTTCAACTTGTAGGTTGAATCAACGTGAAGACGCCGATCTTCCTTCCTTTCCAACGTTCCGGACGACGAAGAACCGATCTCGATCTGTTGGATCTCCGGGCCGAAGGCCATGTCCTTGGCCATCCCACAACCGCCGAGCACCACGGTCGCGGCTAACCCCAGTACGCTGGGCCAGAAACCAGATTGTCTGAGAAGCTGGACGCGCATACTCCCCCTACAGCACTTCGTACTTCAGGGTGTAATTGCCGGTGACGCCCTTTCCGTCTTCGCTGGTCACCATGATGAGGATGCCCCCTCTCTGGTTTTTGTCCGCCGAAGTTTTCCCTGCCGCGTATATGACTGAGGCTTGACCGGGAATCAATCCATCTCCCTCGGTTTCACCGACAACTCGGTACTTGGGGGCGGAGGTGGTTGGCGATCCCATCTTGCCAAGGGCGCCACGATCGTCATATTTCTCGACGAATAACACTTTGGGTTTGAAGTCCGTGGCCGTGACGGTGGCTTTCATCTTATTGCCGGCCTTGAAACCTAAAATCGATCCGTGCGCCTGCTGCGGAGAATAGACATGCGCAATCTGCCCGCTTCCCTTCTCGGCGTCTCCTCCAGCGATCACGACCGTCAGCACAAGCTCGGCTCGCGATTCGGACGCGACGTCAGCCAATTGTCCCATCAGCCGTCCCAACTCCCCACCAGTGGTTTCCTGCGCGGTCTGACTTGCAGTGTTTTCCAAGTCCGCGAGGTTTCTGGCCTGCTCCAATCCCAAGACATTCAATTGCACAGTGGAACCCATCTTGTGTTTCAGCCTATCGCTCAGATTGGCTTTCACCGTTTCACCGCGGCCGAGTGAGAGATAGGCCAATTCCGGATGGGATGCATAGGGGCCGCTCCCTGCCGGGACGATACATCCACCCGTTGATAACAGGGCGGCTCCGAGTAAAACCGGCATCACAAGCTGTCGCATGGTTTCTCCTTTGATGGAAAGCGTCGCGTCAGGGTTATGGCATTGAAGAAAGGAAATACTGCCGATTTATACCCTAATTGATGGAAATCTTACAATGAGAATATCGTGAAAGGTTTTCCTGCGTCGGCAGGGTGTTCCCGGGAGAAATCGTATCGTCAATCCATTTCTCTCTGGACGATTGCTTGACGTGCATCCGGCTACCGCGTAGGGTCCTGCCAGCCGAGCAGTCGATTCATCCATGTGTTGCTGAAAGAGGGGGCGTTGTGTCGAATACGATTGCGATTATCGGGGGAGGGCCGGCCGGGCTCATGGCTGCGGAAAGTGCGAGCGCAGCGGGAGCACAGGTGGACCTGTATGACGCGATGCCGTCGGTCGGGCGTAAGTTCTTGCTGGCCGGGAAGGGCGGGCTGAATCTCACGCACTTCGAGCCGGTCGAGAAAATGTTGTCGCGATACGGGATGCGACGGACTCAGATCGCTCCGCTCTTGGCAGGCTTTGGACCGGAGGCACTGCGTGCCTGGGTCAAGGGACTGGGAATTGAGACATTTGTAGGATCGTCCGGTCGAGTGTTTCCCAAAGATATGAAGTCGGCCCCCTTGCTGCGGGCCTGGTTGCGGCGACTGCGTCAGGCAGGTGTTCGGTTTCATGTGCGGCATCGCTGGCGCGGGTGGGATGCGCAAGGTGCGCTGCAATTCGAATCCCCTGAGGGGAATCAGGTGGTTCGTGCCGATGCGGTGATCCTCGCGCTAGGTGGAGGGAGTTGGCCGCAACTCGGTTCGGATGCCGCCTGGGTGCCGTGGCTTGCACAGCGCGGCGTCTCGGTGAGTCCGTTGCGCCCGGCCAACTGCGGGTTCGACATTGCCTGGACGGATATTTTCAAGAAGAAGTTTGCAGGCCATCCGGTCAAGTCCGTGGCTTTGAAGATTCAGACTCCGGCGGGCGGGGAGAAGTGGCAGCAAGGCGAATTCGTCGTGACAACGACTGGAGTAGAGGGGGGCGTGATCTATTCGATGTCCGCCCTCTTACGCGACGAAATTGCCGCCAAGGGAGCCGCGGCCTTGCGGCTGGATTTGGCGCCGGACCGCGATCTCTCCGGTTTGACGAACGATCTTGCCAAGCCGCGCGGAAAAAAAACCATGGCGACGCATTTGGAGCGGCGGGTAGGTATGACCGGAGTCAAGGTCGGGCTTTTGCGCGAAGTCGTGTCAAAAGAGGACTTTGCCGATCCGGCCAAATTGGCCGCCGCGATCAAATCGCTGTCGTTGAAGCTGATTGCGACCAGGCCGCTAGCAGAGTCGATCAGCTCGGCCGGTGGAGTCATTTT
>CAYHNM010000241.1:0-3307 GCA_964357985.1 uncultured Nitrospira sp.
CCCGGCGCTCTATCCAACTGAGCTACGGGCGCACAACGACACTTCAATCACTTCTGCGGCAGAAATGTCAAGGATGACCGGGCACCACCCCATACTTCAGCACGGAAAATAGAGACCTACTCGATCTACCGATGGACGGAGGAAAGAATCGTCTCGACGATTTGATTGATGGTGCATCCATCGGTGGGCACAATATGGTCGGCGGCCTCCCGATATTTGGGCGTTCGCACTGCCAGGACTTCCTCAATCTCCTCAACGAATGACTTGGTGCCCGTCAGTGATGGGCGCTGAGTATCACGCCCGATGCGCGAAGCGATCGTCGCGACAGAAGCGGTCAGCCAAAACAGCATGCCGTTCTTCTTCAAACACACCACGTTCTCCTGACGAAGGATCGCCCCTCCGCCCGTATCGATGATCAATCTATCTTGTACGGAAAATTCCCGGCAGACCGTTGATTCAAGATCGCGGAAATGCTCCCAGCCATGCTGCGCGACTATCTCCGGAACAGATCGCCCCGCCCGCCGAACAATTTCCGCATCAGTCGAGACCAGCGGCCATCCGAGCCTCGCAGCCAGTACTTTTCCAACCGTACTTTTTCCCGTCCCGCGATATCCGGTCAGCACGATATTCATCGGAAACGAGACTCCAACACGGCTCGCATGACATCCGCCGGAGCAGTGTGATTCGTCCACAACTCGAATTGCGCGGCTGCTTGATGCAGAAACATTTCCAACCCGGGGATCGTGACACATCCTGCCAGCCGGGCATCCTTAAGCAATTGTGTCTCACGCGGATTGTAGACAATATCCATGACGGCTAGGCCTGCGTGCAAAAGCGACGCCGGCACGCAAGTCCCTTCAGTCTTTGGAGACATGCCGATCGGAGTACAGTGGACCAGGATTTGCGAAGCAGGAAGGGTCTTCTCCAGCACGGCTTCGTCGAGGTGAGCTTCTTCCACTGAAAGCGACGTCTTCGATCGAAGATCCGCCGCCAATCGCGACCGTTCATTCGCGTCCACGCCGAGCAACGTTAACCCGGCGAGTCCCGACTCCCCGGCAAGCGCAAAGGCAATCGCTCGAGCAGCCCCTCCCGATCCCAACATCACGACCCGTTTTCTTGCGAGAGGTCCCACCCCTCCACGAAGCGCGCGCAACGCACCGGTGGCATCGGTGTTATACCCAATCAACGTGCCCTGCTTTGCCACGATCGTATTGATGGCCCCGATGTGCCTGGCAGTAGGGTCAATCTCGTCGAGAAACGGGATCGACGAAACTTTATGAGGGATCGTGACGCTGGCGCCTCGAAATCCACCCAACGCGCGGAGCCCCTTGATCGCCTCACCGATCGCCTCGACTCGAAACGCGAGGTACACCAGATTCAGCCGGAGTTGTTGAAACGCTGCGTTGTGGATGGCGGGAGAAAGCGAATGCTCGACGGGATTTCCGATAACCCCGCAAAACCCTGTGTGTGCGTCAATCTCCATAATTCAGCTCACCTGTACTCTGGGGCCAGTGGGACGGCTCACCACACTGTCATTCCACCATCAATGCGAAACGTCCCGCCGGTGACCCATGCCGATTCGTCCGACGCGAGGTACAGAACCATGTTCGCCACTTCTTCAGGTTTGCCCGGGCGGCGGATCGGATAGTGCGACAAGATCGATCCCAGCTGATCCGGATTGGCCATCAAGGGAGCGGCCATCGGCGTATCGATCAGGCCCGGGTTCACCACATTGCAGCGAATGCCATCGGTTGCGTAATCAATCGCGATCGATCGAGTGAGCGCGTCGAGCGCTCCTTTGGAAGCCGCATACGCGGACAAGAGTGGGATGCCGACCAGACTGGCGACCGATGAAATATTGACGATGGCTCCGCCGGCCTGCTTGAGCATTTCTGGAATGACCGCCCGTGTCATGCGGAACACTCCGGTCAAATTCACATCCAGCACATTCGCCCAGGCCGCATCATCCATCTCATGAAGGCGTTTTCCAAAATCTCCGACGCCCGCATTGTTCACCAACACATCGATTTTTCGAAACGACGCTAACGCCTGCTGGACCACAGCCCGTACATGACCGTCATCCGTCACCGACCCGGCGACAGCGAGCACCTTGCCGCCATGCGCCGAAATCTCACGTACCACCCGGTCGAGTTCGGCCTCGCGTCGGCCCGTAATCACGACAGCTGCGCCCTCTTCGGCAAACCGCTTGGCGACAGACTCCCCAATGCCGGCATTCCCGCCCGTAATTAATGCCACTTTTCCGTCCAACCGTTTCATGATGCCGCCCCTTCTGTATCGCTGTCCCCGAGGGACTCTGAGAGAGCCGTCTCCGCAAGATCCGGCTCGCGGCCGCCCCCCAGCAAACCCGGCTCGACCTTCCTCGCCACCGTAATAAAGCCAGAATGGGCCACCATCCGATGATCGGGACGAACACTTCGCCCTAAAACCGACCACGTACGGATGAGGGACTCGAACGTCTCCACCATGCCAAACACCTTCGCCCGCTCAAGCGCTTCAACGGTTTGAACGACTTGCGGAACCGTCGGCACAAAACTCAGATAGATGCCGCCTGACCGCAAGGCTTTGGCCGCATGCGGCACGACCTGCCAGGGCTCCGGCAAATCGAGCACGACACGATCAAACGGGATACCGTCATCCAACAGATCAATTCCCTCGTAGGCGCTCTTCTTCAAGGACACGAGATTCGGCGTCGGCCCCAAGTAGCGATTGATATTCGTCAACGCCGTTTTTGCAAAGTCTTCCCGCAAGTCGTACGTCACCACAAGGCCCTGCGGCCCCACAAGACGTAAAAGCGCCATGGTCAGCGCACCGGAACCGGTCCCGGCTTCGAAGACGCGCGCGCCCGGATACACATCCGCCCACATTGGAATGAGTGCCAGATCCTTGGGATACAGCACCTGCGCGCCACGTGGCATTTTCAGGACGTAGTCGCCGAAGGTCGGACGCAACGCCAACATCTTTTTCCCGCCAGACAAAATGACCACCGTCCCATCGGGACACCCGATCATCTCGTCGTGAGAAATCTTCTGCCCGCTAAATTGATACGTCTCCCCGGCCTTGAGCGTCAGCGCGTACTGCCGCCCTTTCTTGTCGACGAGATGGATGCGTTCGCCTGATAAAAGTTGTGACATGGGGCGGCATTCTAGGGGGTTCGTTCTCCCCTTTGCAACCGATGATAGGGGGCACCGTAATCAGCCTCCCCTCTATCCCACGGAGGGCGCACCTCTCTCAGTATCAATCCCAAAAACGATTCGCTGTTTTCAGTGAGAGTGACGGTCTACATCAA
>CAYHNM010000242.1:0-3277 GCA_964357985.1 uncultured Nitrospira sp.
CGTAAGATCTTTTTCCTCCTTCTCACATTGGTCGCACTCACTGTCGTGATCTCGCTTAAAACAGTAGGGGCGATCCTGGTCTTTGCCATGATTCTGATTCCCGCATCTACGGCCTATCAGCTCACACACAGTCTCCGGACGCTCACACTCTACTCGATAATCATCGGCGTCTCGACATCAGTAGCGGGTGTCCTGATTTCTGCGGTCTGGGATATTCCATCCGGCCCGGCCATTGTCTTGCTTGCCACCTCCATCTTCTTTCTTGCCATCTTGTTCTCCCCAAAACGGGAACGGCGTTTGGCTCCAGCCGCCTAGCACCACTTATCCATCAACAGCAATGACCCGGCCATATATGTGCCAAGTGTAGGCCCATAACTACAGAGCTTGGATCGCTAGACAATAAAGTTTCTGATTGCAGCATCCTTGATTCTTCGACTTCGACTAGAACAGCGCTAGGAAGGTACCTGCGCAGCATGATATTTTAAAAGTGAGCAATTCAGTACAGGACTTGCATTTCCAACTACGCTATCGTCATTTTTCTCTACAATTTCATCACGGAGGAGCTACATGAGCAAGGGATCATCTCGACGGGTCGTCAGCGGTTTAGCTTTGGCTCTTTTTGCTGGCGTACTGATGTCTACCAGTCCGGTGCTGGCCGAAGACGGCAAGCAAAGCTTTGGAGGCATTGAACCGGGGAAATGGGTACTCGGAATGCGTGCAGGTTTTGCGCCGGTAACCCAAACCGTTTCAGACGTGCCCGGCTTTCGTACTTCGACGGATGTCGGCTCCCTGGTGAATTTTCAAGCCATGTACAGCCTGAATAAATGGTTGCTGGTCGGCATGATGTTGGAGTGGGAACGTCACGCCTTTGATCGAGAGCGGCCGCAGCAGCGGGACCTGGGACATCAGGATACCGTGTCAGTGCTGCCGACCGTGGAACTCCGGCCGGTCAACTTCGGTTCACTCAGTCCATACGTCAACATGAGCTTCGGCGTGAACGTGAACAGTTTCGGAGAAAGCTCCGGGACAAGAATCAGCCCGAGCAATACGTTCGCATGGCGCCTGGGTTGGGGAGCGGATTACATGATCACGAAGCAGTTCGCGCTCAACACAGAAATGGCCTACAAGCGGAATGACGGCCACGCGACAGTCGATGGTGCGAGAAACAACGACTGGAACGCCTCATCGTTTGGCTTCCTGTTCGGCGTGAAGATGTATTTCTAACGGTTTGGGATTCCCCTAATTCACTAAGGCAGGATGTCTTGGATACTCAGACATCCTGCCTTTTTTTCTACAAGCGACCCTATGTTTGTCGTGGCAAGATCGAGAATGCCCCTTGGGAAAACTTGTGCAGTTTCGCTTCGTGAAGCGGAAGGTCGTGCTGGCAGGTTATTCCAGCTGAGCGTTCTGGCTGCGGTTCCAGACCATACCGGTCTGCTCCTTGGAACTGAATCCCAGCTTTTCATAGAACCCTGGTCGACGGGTGCAGAGCCAGAAGAGCTCGACTTTTTTCAGACGTGGGTGATTGAGAATACGCTGGACGATTTCGGCTCCGATGCCCTGCTTCTGGTAGGCCTCGTCAACGATCACATCCCAAATAGTCGCGCGATAGACGAAATCCGTGAGGACGCGGCCGAAGCCGACCAGGTGATCGCCATCCCAGGCACACAGCGCCACATCGGTATGGCAAAGCATCTCGCGGGCATCACTCAGCGTGCGCCCCTTGGCCCAGGGTGCCTGCTGAAACAACGTCAGTAATTGTTCTGGTTGAAGGGACTTCTTCTCTGAAAACGTAACCGTGGTCTTGAGCGTAGGGGGCATTGTGTACTAGAGTATCTCCCGTTGAGCGACTGTTTTTTCTAGAAGTGTACGAGGAAACCGATGTCAACGCAAGTCCGTAGCTGCCCCAAGTGCTTCCAGTTAATGTGGCTTAAGCCGAACGAGTTCGAACTCCTCGATGTTGAAACCATCCGGGCCAAATGCCCCCACTGTGGCTCAACGGTTCGTTTTCGGCTTGTCAGTGAAGGGGCTAACGCAGCGGGCCCTAAAATGGGTCACTGACTAGAACCTGGTCTGTATATAGCGATCAGCGCACAGCCTTAGACCGTTCACTTGAGAGTCTTTTTCGCTCAAAGCTGTCCGCTGATGGCTGAACGCTTTCCGCCGCCATCACATCCCCCGCCCTGAACCATCCAGTTCTGGTTTGTTCCCTGGAAGGATCTTGTGGAGCACAGCGCGGTATTCCGCAACCCGCTTTTCGTCGATCCGCCCCACTTCGATTTCCTTATCCCGTTGCATGCGCTCCACATAATCGAGCACAGCCAGCAAGGGCTGCACCGCTCCTATTAAGTTCCCAACCTCAAAGGCTTCCAACGAGGCCATAAATGATTCGTTCAGTCCTTTGTAAGGCGTTCCGGCACTCTGGCCACGCACTCGCGAGACATTCTCTTCATAATCATCCACGGCCTCCAGTTTGGGTTTCACGCCGGTCGGGACTGCCGACAAGTGGACAATGGGTGGCAACTTGGCGGCATAGGCTTTCAGCTGAGCCGAGAGGCCGCCGATCGCATCAAGAATATCAGCTGTTTGCATACCCTTCTCCTCTCGGGAGTGTGTGCTCACTCACGGCGTATCACCACTCATGATTCTTTACTCAGCTTCGCTGGCTGTATCTGTTGAAGGGCGTGGGTCACCGTCTCCATATCGGAGGGAAACGGTCGAGTAAAGTCCTGCCGCGTCCCAGTCGTAGGGTGTGTAAATCCGAGAGTCCTCGCATGGAGCATCACGCGCGGAATCTCCACCTCATCAATCGCACACACCTTTCGCCCCCCATACGTCGGGTCCCCAAGAATGGGATGACCGAGAGAGGTGAGGTGGACCCGGAGCTGATGGGTTCGCCCCGTTCGAGGGTAAAGGAGGACATGCGCGGCAACTTTGCCGTATCTCTGATCCACCTTGTATTCCGTCACGGACTCGCGTGGACTCGTAGTCCTGGTTGAGATTTTCTTACGCTCCTTGGTATCTCGGCCGATAGCCAACTCAATCACGCCGTGGCCTTTTTTCGGGATGCCCCAGATCAAGGCTTCATACACTCGCGTGATCGTATGCTCCTTAAACTGTGCGGCCAGATGTCGGTGAGCTTGATCCGTCTTCGCAATCACCATCACGCCGGAGGTTTCCTTATCCAGCCGATGGACAAGTCCAGGTCGTTCTTTTCCCCCGATAGCCGAGACGGTCCCTCCGGATGTCTGAAAGTGATGGAGCAGCGCATTCACCA
>CAYHNM010000243.1:0-3269 GCA_964357985.1 uncultured Nitrospira sp.
CATCCGAGGCGAGACTGCAATGTCGTGATCGGAGCCTCGTCTAGCTGATCGAATTCATCGTCAGTCCCCTCACTGCAGCTCTCAAGCCCTTGCTTGACGATCACATGGCAAGTCGAGCAGGCACACACGCCACCACAGACATGTTCTAAATCCACCCCATTCGCCATCGCTACGTCAAGAATGCTTCCCGGCAAACCGGTTGGCCCATAGGGGATTTTCGTGGGGTCGACGGCCACTTTGGTTACCGTGCCATCCGGCTCAATATAGGTAATGGTATAGGGGGCTTGAGGAAGCTCATAGTCTGTCTTTTCGATATACGGATTAGTGCCTCCCATGTGCCTGGTCCTTTCTCTACAGAAAACCCTAGATTCTCCAGTGTTGACAGCCCTAAAAGCTGCGTGGTATCTTTAGTCCGACCTTATTGATCGGAGATCATTATAGTCTCCGATCCCATTGATCGGCAATAGCCATGTTGAAGATTTCAAAAAAAGCTGATTACGCCCTGATGGCGCTCCAACACATCGCCTTGGTGCAATTCGGAGATGTGACACCGGGCCGTGTCGTCAACACCAAAGAGATCGCGGAGGAATATAACATCCCTCTCGAACTCCTGGCGAAAGTGCTTCAGACGCTGGCTAAGAACGGGTTGATTGAAAGCCACAATGGTCCCAAGGGCGGCTACCTCCTGGCCCGCAGCACCAGGCAGATTACGATCGCGCAGATTCTCGAAGGTATCGAAGGGCCGCTGGGCATTACGGATTGCTCGCATGAAAAAGAAGGCGAACTCTGCCTCCAGCGGGAACACTGCAATATCCGCACACCGCTGCTCAAGGTTCAAGATAGTATCTATCAGCTTCTCAATAATATGACGCTGCAAGACATGATGGGCGGCACGCCCCTCATCACGATTCAGTCTCCCACGGCACAAGGAGTCGCACAATGAAGCTCCCTATTTTCCTGGATAACCATTCAACCTCTCCCATGGACCCCCGGGTACTGGACGCCATGCTGCCCTACTTCGTGGAGAAGTTCGGCAACGCCGCCAGCCGCAATCATGCCTTCGGCTGGGCCGCAGAAGAAGCCGTTGAGAGCGCCCGCAAGCAGATTGCCAAGTTGATCAAGGCGGACTCTAAAGAAATCGTCTTTACCAGCGGCGCCACGGAATCCGATAACCTGGCGATCAAGGGCGTCTTGGAAATGTACAAGGAGAAGGGCGATCACATTATTACGTCGTCGACGGAACACCGCGCAGTGATCGACACCGCCAAGGCCCTCGAAGCGAAAGGCAAGGCCACGGCGACCTATCTCCCCGTGGATAAATTCGGGATGGTGAATCCGGAAGACGTACGGAAGGCGATTACGGACAAGACGGTTTTGATTTCCGTAATGCTCGCCAACAATGAAATCGGCACGATCAACCCGGTGAAGGAAATCGGCAAGATCGCCAAGGAAAAGGGCATCCTCTTCCATTGCGACGCGACGCAAGGAGTCGGCAAGATCCCCGTCGATGTGCAGGATATGGGGATCGACCTGATGTCTTTCTCGGCCCATAAGATCTATGGCCCGAAGGGTGTCGGCGCCCTGTATGTCAGAAAGAAGAACCCCCGCGTGCGGATCGCCGCGCAAATGGACGGCGGCGGACACGAACGCGGCATGCGGTCCGGCACCCTGCCGGTGCCATTGATCGTCGGCTTCGGCAAGGCCTGCGAGTTGTGCGAACAGGAACTGGCTACGGAATCCGTACGCCTTGCCGCGATGCGCGATCGCCTGCAGGCCGGCATCATGAAAGAGATCGATGAAGCCTATCTCAACGGCCATGCGACTCAGCGCTTGCCGCATAATCTGAATATTTCCTTCGCCTATGTCGAAGGCGAATCGCTCTTGATGGGCATGAAAGACATTGCGCTCTCATCCGGTTCTGCCTGCACCTCGGCGACGCTGGAACCGTCCTATGTCCTGCGGGCTCTGGGCGTCGGCGTGGAACTCGCCCACTCGTCCATCCGCTTCGGCCTGGGCCGCTTCAATACGGACGAAGAGATTGACTACACGATCAAGAAGGTTATTGAGATCGTGACGAAACTGCGTGAAATGTCGCCGTTGTACGAAATGGCGAAAGAAGGGGTCGATTTGAAATCCGTTCAGTGGGCGGCCCACTGATCCAGCCCACTGACTCAGATAGTCACGAGGAGGACGCACCATGGCATACAGTGACAAAGTCGTTGATCATTTCAATAATCCCCGGAACATGGGGAGCTTCAAGAAAGACGAAGAGGGCGTGGGGACCGGTATGGTCGGTGCGCCCGAGTGCGGCGACGTCATGAAGCTGCAGATCAAGGTCCAGAACGATACGATCGTCGATGCCAAGTTTAAGACCTTCGGCTGCGGCTCTGCCATTGCCAGCTCCAGCCTGGCCACTGAATGGCTCAAGGGCAAGACCATCGAAGAGGCACAGAAGATCAAGAACACCGACATCGTTCAGGAATTGAACCTGCCGCCGGTCAAGATTCACTGTTCGGTTCTGGCTGAGGATGCGATCAAGGCGGCACTGGCCGACTATCAGAAGAAAGCCGACACCAAGTAACGGGAGGAGGGAGCGCACTATGGACGCCACGAATACGGAAGCCCAGGCCCCAGTCATTTCGCTCACCGATGCAGCCATCAAGGAAGTGAAGCGCCTGATCAACGTCCAAGGCATCGAAGAAGGTGGTCTGCGCCTCGGCGTGAAGGGCGGCGGCTGCTCAGGCCTGAGCTACACCATCAATTTCGACGAGAAGATCGGCCAGTACGACCAGGTCTACGACTTTGACGGGGTGAAGATCATTGTGGATGCCAAGAGCGCCATTTATCTGCAAGGTACCCAACTGGATTTTCACAAAGATCTGATGGGCGGGAATTTCAAATTCGTGAATCCGAATGCCAACAAGACCTGCGGCTGCGGAGAATCCTTTTCAGCCTAAACGAGCCACAGCATGGATGGACACACTCATCAGCACACCAGCGGTCGACGCGAGCTGCAGATGGCCCGCAGCATGTGCTGGCACTGCCAATCCGAGGTGTCGGGAGAATATTTCTGTGACCGTTGCGTGAAAGTCCAACCGGTGTCGAAGGAGCTGGACTACTTCACCTGCTTCGGCTTTCCCCGCCGCCTATCCATCGACCAACAGAAGCTCGAAGCAAAGTTCTATGAATTGAGCCGGGCGTTCCATCCCGACTTCTACCAGAACAAGAGCGATGCGGAGCAGACCATCAGCCTCGGCAACTCGGCCATG
>CAYHNM010000244.1:0-3264 GCA_964357985.1 uncultured Nitrospira sp.
TGGATGAAGCTATTTTGTTGTCCGACCGCATCCTGTTAATGACGAACGGACCCTCGGCGCGCGTCGGTGAGATCGTTGATGTCTCAATCCCTCGGCCACGCTCGCGCGAATCCATCATTGAACATCCGCACTACTACAAGATCCGCAATCATGTCATTCACTTCCTCGTTCGCCATGCGGCGCATGTCGGGCGCGGGGAGTCTGGCGCCGGCGGGAGCGGAGACGCACCGGTGTTGGTGAAGTTTTCGTGACACATTCAGAAGAAGGAGCAGCGCAAGCTGGTCCTGCACAAACCAGAAGGAGGAACGAGATGGAGAAGGACGAGATTCGGAAGGCCATCAAGGCGAAGCGATTAGCGAAGAAGGTCCTGATTGCAGAAGTAGCGAAAGCTGTCGGGAAGAATCCGACGTTCGTGGCAGCTGCATTGCAAGGCAATCACAAGTTGGCGCCCGATGAGGCCAACAAGGTCGGAGAGCTCCTCGGATTGGATGCCGAGCTGACGGCGTCACTCAGCAAATTTCCGGTGCGGGCCGATTTCCCCAATGCGACGGACCCATTCAAGTATCGCTTGATGGAGATCATCGGGGTCTACGGGGACTCGATGCGTGAGCAGGCGAACGAGATGTTCGGCGACGGCATCATGAGCGCGATCGATTTCACGCTCGACATGGAAAAGGTGACCGGTAGCCAGGGCGAAGCCCGCTGTAAAATTACGCTGAACGGGAAGTGGCTCGAGTATAAGACCTTCTAGTTCTGGTCGAAGAACATATGATCGGATGCGGGAACAACGGCGTTCCCGCCGTGTAACGACAGAAAACGATGCGAAGCGGACAACGGCGTCCGTCTCCTATTCGGGAAGACGGACGCCGTTTGTTTATTCAATGACGGACAAGGAGATCGAGATGTACACGACGGATCATGAGCGGATTGCATCGTTGGCGGCCAAGAAACATCGGTTTCTGGAGGTCTCGCTGTCGCGCTACCTCATACTCGCGGCTCTGGCGGGAGTTTATGTGGGATTCGGCATCGCGTTGATTTTCAGCCTCGGCGGGCCGTTGGCCACGTCAGGATCGCCGATGCTGAAACTGGTGATGGGTGTGTCCTTCGGGATCGCCCTGACGTTGGTGATCTTCGCCGGATCGGAATTGTTTACCGGCAATAACATGACCGGAGTCATCGGCGGGCTGTCGCGCAGCCTCACTTGGGGCCAAGTGGCGCAGCTCAACGTTTGGTCTTGGTTCGGCAACCTCGTCGGCTCATTGGCGCTGGCCTGGTTGGTCGTCCAATCGGGCGTTCTGTCTAAGGGCCCGCAGGCCGACCTGATCGGAAATGTAGCGGCCATGAAAATGTCGCTACCGGCGTGGGAGCTGTTTCTTCGGGGTCTTTTGTGTAATTGGCTCGTCTGTCTGGCGGTGTGGACATCCGGGCGGACGACGAACGATGCGGCCAAGATCATGCTGATCTTCTGGTGCCTGTTCGCCTTCATCGGCACCGGGTTCGAGCATAGCGTCGCCAATCAATCGTTCCTCGGCATGGCGCTGTTTCTGCCCCATGGGGACGCCGTCAGTTGGATGGGCTACTGGTACAACCAGTTCTACGTCGTATTAGGAAACATCGTCGGCGGCGGGCTGTTCGTCGGTGGTCTGTATTGGCTCGCGAGTCCCTATACCGTCGCCTGTATTGAGCCCAGGGAATTGCCACGGGTCGTTCCGGCAAGGGAGGCCTGCTGAATCTAAGATTCAACAAGAGGGGAGGGCGCCATGGCGACTTCACATGATCCTGCTGTCCTATCGAATGAGAATAGTGTGGTACAACGGCTGCGTGAATGCGGCGCGAGTTCGTTCGAAGACCTGGCCCGGCTGCCAGGGCTGGACTGGGTCACGGTGTTCTCAGTGGTCGACCGGCTCAATCGTACAGGCCTCGTGGTGCTCAAGCGAACCGGGGCCGATTACCGTGTGTCATTGGAGAAGGGAACATGAATAAAATCGAGGTCATCAAGACGGAGCGCGACGGGTTGGCGGTGAAAGAGATGATCGCCCAGTACGCCAAAACGGGATGGGAATCGATCCCGGAGGACGATGTCCAGCGCCTCAAATGGTATGGCCTCTTTCTGCGGAATCCTACGCCTGGTTTTTTCATGATCCGGGTGCGGATACCGGGCGGCAAGACCGGCTCCTATCAACTGCGGGCCCTGGCTGAGATCGCCGGGACCTACGGCAATGGGGTGCTGGATCTGACGACGCGGCAACAAATACAACTCCGGCACATCCGGATCGAAGACGTGCCGACGGTCTTTGCCAAGATGGATGAGGTCGGGCTGACATCTCTCCAAACCGGCATGGACAATGTGCGAGGTGTGATGACCTGTCCGGTGGCCGGGTTGAGTCCGGAGGAACTGTCGGATGCGACGCCCATCGTGCGCGCCATCAATGAAGAGATTCTGGGCAAGCCGGCCTATTCGAACCTGCCGAGGAAGTTCAACGTGGCGGTGACAGGTTGTCCGGATAACTGTGTACACATGGAAACGCAAGACCTGGCGCTTGTGCCGGCCTATCACGACGGCGTCAATGGCAAGAGTCTTGGGTACAACCTCTTGGCCGGCGGCAAGCTCGGGTCAGGCGGGTACCGGATCGCTACGCCGCTCGACCTCTTTGTAACCGAGGGAGAAGCGTTGGCCGTGTGTCGCGCGGTGATTGAGATCTTTCGAGACCATGGATCGAGAGAGAATCGTACGCAGGTCCGACTGGCTTTTCTGCTGGAGGAGTGGGGAGAAGACCGATTCCGGAAAGAAATTGAAACGCGCGTGGGCAAGAAACTGTCTCCGGCCGGCCTCGACGCGCGAAAAGCCGTCGAGAAGAGCCACATCGGCATCTATCGGCAAAGACAGCCGGGCATGAACTATGTGGGGCTCAAGGTTCTGGTGGGCCGTATCAAGCACAACGACCTGGCCAAGATCGCAGCGTTGGCAGAGAAATATGGAACGGGAGAGATCAGGATTTCACCGGCGCAAGCCTTGATCATCCCGAACGTGTCCGATCGCAAGATCGGCGATCTTGACCAAGAGCTGCTCGTGAGGCAATTCGCCTACAACCCCTCGGCCCTCTATAAAGGCCTGGTCAGCTGCGTCGGCAGCGACTACTGTAATCTGGCGGTGATCGAAAGCAAGGGGCGGGCGGTCGCGGTGGCCAAGGTGTTGGAGGAACGGCTGGGCAGCGCGCTTAAGCCGATTACGATGCACTGGTCCGGCTGCCCGGCCAGTTGCGG
>CAYHNM010000245.1:0-3259 GCA_964357985.1 uncultured Nitrospira sp.
GGCAGAACAATGATTGAGGGGAACCAGATCAGCGGGATTGCCGGAGATTTGATGGCGATGGCCGAGCGACCCGACTCAGTGCCGCTCTTACAACAGATTGCCTGCCCCACACAGATCATCGTCGGCGAGCTGGACCAAGCTACCCCGCCGGCCGATGCGAAACTCATGGCCGAACAGATTCCCCATGCGAAGCTAGCAATAATTCCCAACGCTGCCCACCTGGCCAACCTGGAACAACCCGAAGAGTTTACGAAGATCGTTGCAGCGTTTGCCAACGAGCTGGCTTAATCCGAGACACCGACACCGCCGCGGCGTATGAGCTTCAAAAACTCCAGCCTGGTTTGCTGCTGGGTGCGAAACGCCCCGAGCATAGAGCTGCTGACCGCAACCGTGTTTTGCTTTTCCACACCGCGCATCATCATGCACAGGTGACGAGCTTCGACCACCACGCCCACGCCATGCGCGTTAAGTTTTGTCTTGAGGGTCTCCGCAATCTGCACGGTGAGCCGTTCTTGCACTTGGAGCCGGCGCGCGAAGGTATCGACGATACGGGGAATCTTGCTGAGCCCGACCACTTTCTTGTTGGGCAAGTACCCTACATGCACCTTGCCATAGAAGGGCAACAGGTGATGTTCGCACATGCTGTAGAAATCGATGTCTTTCACGATGACCATTTCATCGTACTCAATCGGAAAGAGCGCCCCGTTCAAGAGGTGGTCGATATCGCGGTGATATCCCTGCGTCATGAACGCGAGCGCCTTAGCCACGCGCTCGGGAGTCTTGAGCAATCCGTTACGGCCCGGGTTCTCTCCAAGCGCCAGCAAAGTCTCCGTGACGAGGGCCTGCAGCACGTCCAGATCTGCCGGACGCCCCGTCCCGCCCTCGTCTTCAATCGGCTTCCGCCGCTTCACCGCCGCTCGCTTGGCCATAGTGTCTCCCTAGGATCGCGCCGCGACAGGCGCTGCCCCCATGTATTCGAAGTAATTGTCTCTCGTCTCGATGACAGCGACTTTCTTGAGTTGCCCGTCCGGAATCTGCGTGACGAGCAAATCCCAGATCAGGAGCACCAGGTTTTCCCCCGTCGTCGTCTGTGTAGCAAATTCAGGGTCCTGGTTCAGATCGTGATGGTCGAATCGGTTCACGATCCGCTCGGTCACGATCCGGTCAAGTTCATCGATACCAACCGCCTGCCGGGACTGCACCGTACTGGGACATCCGATCGTGACAAGGACCACATAGTTGTGACCATGCCCGTTGGGATTGTTGCACTTGCCGAAGACCATCCGGTTTTCTTCAACCGATAAATGGTCGGTGTGCAACCGATGTGCGGCACAGAATCGATACCGCCTGGTAATGCTGCCCTGTCCCATACCATCCACACTGAGATCGGTGAAAAAGACGAAGCCAGGATTCCCCTCACGGGCAACCCTGGCTTCGTACTATCTGAACACTGTAGGCAGAGTGCGCGTCCTCTTCCTTCCGGTCAATCCGCTTAGGCGCTGAAGGAGCTGCCGCAGCCGCAGGTCGTCTTGGCTTGCGGATTCTTGATCGAGAATCCTGAACCCTGGACGCTGTCGACATAATCGACTTCGGCGCCCTGCAAGAGGGGAGCGCTCTGAGAATCCATGATGACCTTCACGTCACCCTTTTCCACGACGGTGTCGTCTTCGCCCATCTTGGACTCAAACGCCATCCCATATTGATAGCCATGGCATCCACCGCCGCGGACATAGACGCGAAGGCCGACCACGTCCTTCTCTTCCGCCATGAGCTCTCGGATCTTCTGTTCTGCAACTGCTGAAATGGTAACCATTGTCTTCCTCCTGTATCTCCAGATCCGCAACCTGCGATCCGGGTTGGCTTAGTGTAACACCTCTCTACCGAATATCAACTCCCTGCGCCTCTGATTGTATGGCCGACGGCTCCACAAACTTAGGATCCGCAAACTTGGACTCCGGAACCCGCACAACGACATCGCCCAACACCCTCGCCTGGCAGCCCAGTCGATGCCAGGCCTGGCTCAAGTCTTCCCGGTCCAGCAGGTCCTGCTCATCGAAATCGATCTCTGATAGATTCTCGCTGCCTGACTGCACCTCGACCCGGCAAGTCGTGCAAGACGCATTGCCCCCGCAATCATGATTCAGCGAGAAACCCAATTCCTTGGCCGCATCCAGCAAGGTGAGGTTTCTGGTCACCGTGCCGCTCTTCCCCTGGGGATGTATGAAGGTCACGCGCGGCATGATCGACCTCTAGACCCCCACCGCCGCCGGCGTGAACGGACAGCGCTGCAAACGGAGATGCTCTTCGTACTCTTTTTGGAAGAGCTTCACACTGCTCTGCACCAGGACCGCAGCACCGGTCACCAACGTACAGTAGCCCGTCCCCTTCACAAAACCGCAGAGCTGCAACAGGCTATCCATATCCTTTTGCGTGCCCTGGCCCTCTTCGATCTTCGCCATCAAGGTCGCCAGATTGTTCGTCCCCATCCGGCAGGGCGGACATTGCCCACAGCTCTCGCCCTTGAAGAAATTCGAGTATTTCAGCGTCGCAGCCACCATACAGGTTGCATCGTCGATCACAATCGTTCCCGCACTACCCAATCCTGTTCCGGCTTTCTTGAGCGAATCGAAATCCATCTGCAGATCGAGCTGATCGGCCGTCACCATCGAGAAGGCCGGGCCACCGGGGAATACCGCCTTGATCTGACGGCCGCCCTTGACGCCGCCGCCACACTTTTCGATCAGTTCGCGGATCGTCACGCCCATCGGCATTTCATACACACCCGGGCGATTCACCGACCCGCTCAGCGAAAACATCATCGTGCCGGGACATTTCTCTGTTCCCACCTGCGTAAACCAGGCTGCGCCCTTATACAGAATCCGCGGAATGTTGCAGAGCGTCTCCACATTGTTCACCAACGTCGGCTTCCCGTAGAGGCCGAAATCCGTCGGATAAAACGGTGGTTTCTGACGAGGCATCGCCGGACGGCCTTGCATCGATTCCAACATCGCCGTCTCTTCGCCTGCCACATAACTGCCGTGGCCTTCGAATATCTGCAGCTCAATGTCGTACCCCTTCCCCAACACATTCTTCCCCACCAGCCCCTGTGCTTTGGCCAGAGCCAATGCTTTTTTCAGATTCTCCCGTTCCTCTTCATACTCGTGATTCACGTAGATGAAGGCGGCTTTGGCCTGAACGGTATGGGCGGCAATCAAGCAGCCCTCGATCAATTGGTGCGGAAGCGTCTTGAGGAGATACC
>CAYHNM010000246.1:0-3209 GCA_964357985.1 uncultured Nitrospira sp.
ATTGGAATCTGGGCCATGACCGCAGGCGGCTGCGCGAACGAGCAGCAGAAGAAGGGCCATGAATTGTACGCCCACTACTGCATGCATTGTCACGGCGAGAGCGGCCGGCAGAACGAAGGCTTCAATTGGTCGTCCATGCCGGATCCCAAGCCAAAAGATCTTTCGAACAAATCGGAAATGAGCACGTTCAAGGACGAGGATATTTTCAACACGATCTCTCGTGACATGAAAGATACCAGCCCGGGCGGCGACAAGATCGGCGACGACGACTTCGCCGTGCCGACGATGCCCACCTTCAAGTACACGCTTTCTGAAGATGAAGTCTGGGCGATCGTCGGCTATGTGCGGACGCTGCATGGGATGAAGCTGGAATTCAAAGTCGAAGAGCGCAAGAAAGAGTTGACCGAAAAACTCAAGACGGCCCAGGAGAGTTTCGATCAGGCCAAGCAGGTTTATGAAGCCGCTGAAAAGAAGGCCAGCGACGAGGCCGAGAAGAAAAGCGAAGCCACGAAGAAGGACGTGGAAGTGGATGAAGCGTCCTATGCGAAAGAACAGGCGGCGATGGCTGTCGCCAAAAAGGCGCTCGATGCCGCGCAAGTCATGCTCAACAATTTTGGGACGCGCCCCGGCAAAGGGCTGAACATTGCCCGCCCGGACATGACGATGACGCCTGAGCAAGCCGCACAGCAGGCCGAGCTGGGCAAGCGTCTCTATCAGAATAAGTATGGCTGCAACGGTTGCCACAGCCTGGCGGGTGAGGGCGGCAAAGTGGGTCCGGCTCTGGACCGCGCGGGCTTCCGGCTGAACTCGACCTGGGTCTACCGCTGGCTCAAGAATCCGCAGGCCATGAAGGTCGAGACCAGGATGCCGGCGCTGGGTCTCAGCGACGCAGACGCCAAAGCGGTGAGCATGTATCTGAACACCATGCGCGCGCCGAAATCCGAAGAGCCGGTCGCAGAGAAGCCGGCAAGCTGAGCGGACGGTTACGCGAGAAATCCGGCGATCAGACCGACGAAGATCGCCAGTCCGACCCACACGTGAGCCTGAAACATTCGGAATGCCTGCGACGGGGTCACCACCCCGCGCAGGGTTCCGGTCTGCATCGCAAAAAATACACTCACAGCGCCCAGCATCAGAAAGTAGGGCCAGCCGATTCCGGTCTGCAGGCCTGCTGCCATTAACAGCACCAGCATCACGCCCAGCATCAGACCGACCGCGAGCCAGATGGATGAGCCAAAGAACAGCGCGGACGATTTCACGCCGATGCGCCGATCATCCTCCAGGTCTTGAATGGCATAGATGGTGTCGTAAGCTATCGCCCAGACGATGGTGGCAGCAAAGACTGTCCAGGCGGTCCGATCGAGCGTTCCTCTGGCCGCTGCCCAGGCCATGATCGTGCCCCAGCCGAAGGCCAGCCCGAGCATGGTCTGGGGAATATGCAGCACGCGTTTGGAAAAGGGGTACAGCGCGGCCAAGGCCAGGGCAATCGGCGAGAGCCACAGGGTCAGCGGATTGAGCAGCCACAAGAGACCGGCCGCCGGCAGTAGCAGTGTGGCGAGGACGGCGAAGGCCTGCCTTTTCGTCAATTCTCCGGACGCCAGTGGACGGGTTTTCGTTCTGGCGACCCGGCGATCGAACGATTGATCGGCGAGATCGTTCAGCACCACACCGGCGCTGCGCATCAGAAATGAGCCGGCGACAAAAATCGTGAGCAGGCGCAGCGAAGGAAATCCGCGCTCCGCCAGAGCCAGCGCCCAGCAGGTCGGCAGCAATAAGAGGGCGGTGCCGGTTTGATTGCGGAAACGAATCAAGCGCAGCCAGGCTTTCCAGGGGGCTGATGGTTGGTTCGCGGATACCTCTCGCGGACGATCGGACATGGGCGGGACCTTAGCCCAGGACAGAAGGGCTGTCAATTTGGCGGAGAAGTTGTGATCGGTCGCGCGTTTTCTGTATAAAACAGTGGTGCAACGAGTGATGCAGCGACGATATAAAACTGTTTGGTGCCGCGCGTCTATCGGGCTCCTCCTCATGGGGATTTCGCTGGCCACGTGGACCGCCTGCTCGTGGTTCAAGCGAGCCGACGGCTTGGCGGGGATCGCGCCCATTGCGCTCTCGCCGGTCTTGCGGGTGCCTTCCTCCCTGGCCACGACCACCATCGCCTATCAAAATGCCTGTGGGGAACAGGCGACGGTGCCCATCGGCAGTCCGTTAGTCGCCGCGCTCCAACAAAAGATGGGCCGGGTGTTCCAGCATGTGGTGATGGATCAGGCCGTGTCTCCGGACGGGGTGATCGAGGCATCCGTTGGTTTAAAGCAAATCGACCTGGCGATTCCCCGGCGTATCAAGAAAACCTATCCAGTGACGGTCACCGTCGGCCTCGACGTCGCGTATCTGGCCGGCGATGGCTCGACGCTGTGGACGAAGAAGCTCCAAAGCTCCGGTCTCGGCGAGGTGGAAGTTCAGGAGACCACATGCGACGTGACGGGGCTGGAAGCGGTGGTTAAGGAGGCGATTGATTTGGTGGCCGAAGGCGCGGCGAAACAGATCAGCGACTCGGTGAAGATTCGTGAATATGCCGGAGCCAAACCGAGCCGCGGACCGGCCCTCGCATCGGCTGACGCCACGCCGCCGGCTGCCGTCGCCGATGTCGCGGCGGTGCCGGTGCGGCAGGGTGAGCCGGCGGCGCTGACATCCCTTGAGAGGATGCCGGCGGTCCAGAGCGCGGCCGCAATCCCGTCGAATCAAACGGGGGAGGCCTCAGCCCTGCTGACCTTCCGGGTCATCCTGCGGGATGACAATCGGGATCACATACTCCAGCCGGATGAGCCGCTGACGATCGATGTGGAAGTGAAAAATGAAGGGCGCACAGAAGCGCAAGGCGTCGAGGTCGTGGTGGAAGGGACGGGGGTTCTGACCGCCCAGCTTCCGCCCACCATTGGCGTCGGCGATGTCCTGCCGGGAGAAATCAAGCGTGTGACCGTGACCAAGCCGATGACGAGCGCAAAAGAACCGCTGCGCGGGGAATTGCTATTCGGTCTTCGAGCCGTCTCGCCCATGGCCCAGGTTCCGCCGGTCAAGAAGTTCACGATCCTGGTCAAGCCGAGTCTCGTAGACGGAACTCAGGCCGCGATCGACGTCGATCAGCCGCCGAAGGGAACGGCGGCGCTGAAGCAGCAGAAAGCGGTCGTCATTGCCATCGGAGTGGGCCG
>CAYHNM010000247.1:0-3174 GCA_964357985.1 uncultured Nitrospira sp.
TGCCGAAGCATCCGGGCTATCCGATGGGCAAAGCGATCGATCCGGTCAAAGGACAATCCCTCGCCAATGACCCCGGTCAGACCAATGCGACGGGGGCAGGGTCGCTCGCGAACGCCGCCGCATTCGATGACAGCCATTCCAAGCAGAGCCTGTCGATCAATCACGATAACCAGCGGATCTTGGAGAAGCTCGGCGCGGGAGTGTTGCCAAAAGTGCAGGGACCGAACATCAAGATTGAACCGCCGGTAAAGGAGGGGACCAAGGTCAATGCCTCGCCGCAATAACTGCGACTGATGAAGCGTGACGCAGTGTGGCCGGACTCCGGGTGGTGTGCCATCCCGGTCCGGCCATTGGGAGCAGATCCTTTCAAGCGAACGGGCCTGAAGGTTTTCCTTTGAAAAAACCGGCTTGTTCTTCCTTCGTCGTCGCAGTAGGATGGCCTGGCTGTTTCGTCGTGTTCTATCTATGTTGAGGAGGGATTGTTATGTCAGATCGTTCACTGGGCCTGTGCGGTGTGATCGCATTCATGGGGCTGCTGCTTGGCGGCTGTGCGAGCGATGGCGCAATGGGAACATCGGGAACATCCGGGGGCGGGTCGTCTGCCGGTAGCGGTGCGACGTTCGGCACGACGAAGAATATCGAGCGTGTCGCTGCAGGCGCGGTCGAAGACAATCTGAATGCCTGTATGGCGCGCATTCCCAAGGACGCCTCCGCGGGTCAGCGGATGTTGGCTGAGGAAAGCTGCCGCCGCGATCAAGCCAATCGCCGCTAGAACTTTGTGTTGTTGTAAGGCGGCGCGGGCAGGCGCGTCGCCTTACAACAGGACCTCGCCAGTCGTTCACCCTTCTCTCGCACGCTGATTGTGATCTTAGTGCAGGCCGAAAAAAACGGGCCGTCAGCATGTGCCATGCGAAACTGTGGCTTCGATGAAAGATACGCACAGCAATAGTTGGCGTTGAGCTTACGTAGCCTGACGGGTTGATCGGGCTTTCGTGCCCGGTTTCTTCGGCGCCTTGGTCGAGCGGTTTGTCTTAGGGGCGCCGGGTGGGGTCGAGACTTGTCGTTGCCGAATGGTGCTTGGCTTCACTGGGGTTTGAAGGATTTTCACGGAGGTTCTGAGATCTTCGATCAGTGCGCGCAACGGTTCCGCAACCGACCAGGCCTGGGCAAAACACCCGCGTGGATGATGCGGAGCCTCGGCATCAAAAATCTCGGAGACTTGTCCGAGGCAGCCCTCGCTGAGATGCGCTTCGAGGCCATTCAAAAATCCTCTCGCTGCTGATCGCGATTTGGCATTCCGTCCGAAGCTCTTGATCCAGGCCGTTACCAGCGGTCCCAGGAGGAACGGCCAGACGGTGCCTTGATGATAGGCGCTGTCTCGTTCCCGCACGCCTCCGTCATAACAGGGACGATAGCGCGGATCGTCCGGCGACAACGTGCGAAGTCCGACCGGAGTGACGAGCTGTTTCTTCACGAGCCGGAGGATGTGTTGTGCACGATCGCGCGGGACCAGGTCATTGCCCAGTGCGATGGCATAGAGTTGATTGGGCCTCAAGGAGGTGTCGTTGCCTTCCGGTCCGTCGATGACGTCATACAGGTAGCCGCCCTGTTCGTACCAGAAGCGCTGCTGAAATGTGGCTACGGCTCGTTGCCGGTCAGCCTGGCATTGATCGGCGTATGAGGCCTCGCCGAACAGGCGGGCGAGGGTTTCTCCGACACTCAAGGCGTGCACCCACAAGGCTTGAATCTCTACCGGTTTGCCATGCCGCGGGGTGACGACCCAGTCACCGATCTTGGCATCCATCCAGGTCAACTGGGCGCCGGGAGTTCCCCCGGTGATCAAGCCGTCTTCGTCCATTCGAATCCCGTAACGTGTGCCGTGCCGATAGCCATCGAGAATCTGTTTGATGGCAGGCCAGGCCGTGCCGCGGACACGGGAGTCATCCTGGGACGCAGCGAAGTAGCGATCAATGGCATGGATGAACCAGAGGGAGGCGTCGATCGTATTGTACTCCGGCTGCTCGCCGGCGTCGGGAAAGCGATTCGGGATCATGCCTTCTGAGACGTGGGCGGCAAATGCGGCGACGATCTGCCAGGCGACCTCCCATCGATCGGTCACGAGACAGAGCCCTGGCAACGAGATGAAGGTATCCCTGCCCCAGTCGGTGAACCAGGGATAGCCGGCGATCACCGTCTGTTGCGTGCCTCGCTCGGACAGATACGCGTCTGTGGCACGCCGGAGTGTGCCGGCCAGAGGATCGGCGGTCGGAGCAGTCTGCGTGAGTCGGGTCCGGCGCGCCCGCTCACGCTTGGTGAGGGCAGGGACATCGAGCCCGTCGAAGGCTTCGCTGGTGAAGGTCAAGGTTTCGGTTGACCCCGGTGTAAGGCTGAACGTGAACTCTCCCGGCGACCACCAATCTTCCCTATGGTCGAGCCCGCGTTGTTGCTCGGCGGGGAACTCAATTTGTCGATACCACTCCGGGGCATGGTGATACTCGCCCGCATGGAAGGCTCGGATGGGGGGGAGATCGGTATAGAGCTGCCAGGTGACGGCACCTGTCTCGATCAAAGCGTCCGTCGAGAGGTTGCCATTCTCGTGATGCGTGGCGTGGTAGTCGCGCCCGGTGAGTTTCGGCCTGACCCGGAGAATCGCTTGCTGTTTCTTCTTGCCCAGCAATCTCCATCGAACGATGACGAGATCCCGGCCATGGACCGTGAAGATCTCACGTTGAACTGTTGTGCCGTTGCAGATGAAGGTCCAGGTTGGCCAAGGGTCGGTAGCAAACCTTGTACAAAACTGATAGCCGGACGGATGGACAACGCTGGGATAGCAGTTGGTGGAGAGCGGGAAGGATTGCCCGTCGAGATCGAGCCACTCTTTCATCTGGTTCACCAGCACGAACCGTTCACTCGGCGGCTTGCGCGCAGTCAGTAAGAGTGCATGATACCGGCGGGTGTTGGCTCCCGCGACGGTGCCGGATGAGAATCCGCCGCGCCCGTTCGTCTCGAGCCATTCGAGACTGAGTGCGCGGTCCAGGTTCTGGCAATCTTGGGCGCTGATGTTCACGTCAGGTTCCTAGTTGTCAGCTTTCAGCTTCGTCACTCTCCCGACTGCTGAATCAACTTCGCGACCAATCCCGTCCATCCCGTCTGGTGACTTGCGCCGATGCCGGC
>CAYHNM010000248.1:0-3169 GCA_964357985.1 uncultured Nitrospira sp.
GTTCACGATCACTTGAATGCTTTCCAAATGCTGCAACATCACAGCACGATGCTCCTTACCCTCCAACGACGGGAGCGGAATAGGATGCCGCGTGTCTGCCTCCACATAAGGATTCGGTCGTGCACTTTCGTGGTGATGGCCTCGCTCGGCACAACCCACCCCTCCGCTCGTGACCAGTAACCCGAGGATAACCAGCGCCCTAGTCTGTATTGGCATCACCCTTCGCTCCCTCCAGTCGATTCGACGTGATCCATCAACAGGCTGCGGACCCACCGCCCATTAACTGCAACATTTATCCATTCGCTCTTTCATCGCCTCCTTGCCGGCTATCACCGCAGCTTCAACATCCTCGCGTTTCTCCGCCACGAAATGCTTCCCCCGCTCGATCATCTCATCGAGCGCGGCGCGCGCTTCCTTGGCCTTCTCAAGCACTTCCTCTTCCGCCTTCCTCGCATAGCCTCGTAACTCCCGCCTCGTCTCCTCCCCCGACTTGGGCGCAAACAGAATTCCGGCGACCGCTCCTGCAATGGCGCCACCGAGAAAGGCAAGAGCAACGGTTTGCGATGAACATCGTACGTCGTGGTTTTCCATAGCAATTCCTCCGTGATAGATACGTTCTTTATTAATTGAAAAGCCAGGTTCGTGCCAGACTCGTCCAGCCGGTCATCCGCCGATTGCGCTGTTTTGATGGGTGCTTACAGAATTGAAACGGGATGAAGAAGAGCGGTGCTGGGGCATTCCAGGTCTTGAGGGGAAAGAAGCCTGATGCAAAAGGCACCAGTGGCGAGCAGGAGACAGATGATCAGGCCAGTCCGTAGTCCGTGCGATTGATGAACGGGGTAAAGGAGGGAACCTTTAGAAGGGGGAGTACAGCGGAAAGAATTCTGATTCGCGCAATTGATGTGGTAGTAGGAACCGGCTCAGGAGAACTGCTCCACCTTCACCGCATTTGTCGATCTCGTATTACCGGCTACAGGCCTCGCCTTCACATCCACCCATTTCACCTCTCGGGCCTCGATGCTCCATACCGCCCATTCCCCCGCCGGGTCCCATTCCAGGCCCCATCCCTTCACCGCGCCCCATCATCCCGTGACCATGCTGTCCGGCAAAGCTGCGTTCGTATTGAATGAGAGACCAGATCTCTTCATCGCTGAGTTGGTCGCCGAATCCGATCATGGCCGTGCCGGGTGAGCCGTGCTTGATCACCCAGTAAATCTCGCCCTCCGTCCGATGACGCCAGAACCCATGGTGCTGAAAATTACGCGGCGAGGGATCGAGGCCGACGGCCGCCATGCCGTTGCCCGATCCGTCTTTGCCGTGGCAATTGAAGCAGGTGCCTTTGCCGTTGTAGAGCGCCTTGCCCTTCTCCAGGATCTCGGCAGAATCCGGCAATGGACTCGTCAACGCGCGCGCTTTCGCCAGCTTGTCGGCCGGCACCAGCGGCTGCATCATCTGGCGCTCCGCCGCCGACAAGGCCGATGCACTCACGACGCCACAAACCAGCACAACCGCCAGCATACGTGTGACTGTCATGGTCGCAATCCTGTTCCTCACAAATCGAGCTCCACCATCTTGCGATGAAAGCGCGTGATGATATTGGGATCCGGCGTCAGACGAATCTGCGTCTCTTCTTTGCCCTTGTAGGGCAGGAGATTCAACACATACCGCAGGCTCTCCAGCCGCGCGGCCTGCTTGTCATTCGCCTTCACAATGATCCAGGGGCTGAATGTGGCGTGCGTCTTACTGAACATTTCCTCTTTATAGCGCGTGTAGGAATCCCACAGCTCTTGCGCTTTCTCATCGACCGGACTCAGCTTCCACTGCTTGAGGGGATTCTGTCGGCGCGCTTCAAACCGTTTGGCTTGCTCGTCCTTGGAGATGGAAAACCAGAACTTGATGATCGTCACACCATCTTCATAGAGCATATGTTCAAACTCCGTGACTTGCTGCAGGAAGCGTTGATGATCCTTCTTGCTGCAGAACCCCATCACCGGCTCGACCACCGCGCGGTTGTACCAACTGCGGTCGAAGAACACGATCTCGCCTTTGTTCGGCAATTGCCGGATATAGCGTTGAAAATACCACTGGCCGCGCTCTTCATCCGACGGCTTGGGGAGCGCGACGACGCGCATGGCGCGAGGATTCAAGTGTTCCGTAAAGCGGCGAATCGTGCCGCCCTTGCCGGCCGCGTCGCGGCCTTCGACCAGAATCGCAATCCGCTGGCCGCTCTCCTGCACCCACCGCTGCAAGCGAACCAGTTCAACCTGAAGCTGCCGCAATTCTTGCTCGTACAGCAACGTCTTGCGCACATCCTCCAGATCGACCTCTTTACGCTTTAGGAGTGTCAGCAACCCTCTGCGGGTGTTGATGCGAATCAAGTCGTCATCCGTCAACACGTGCCCGGCGACACCGATCGCATAGGCGATCTGATCGACGGCTTTGCTCTGTCGCTGGCGATAGCCGTCGCCTTGCTTGGGGATCGCGGTAGGAATGGTTTCCAGTTCATCGGCCAGCAGTTCGCCGTCGTTGCCGACCATGCCGCCGGGGGCTTGCTCGTTTCGGCTCTCTTTTTTATTCTTGGCTTTGCCGGTCGACTCATCTTCAGCAGCCATGACATCCCCCCGCGTTAGACTCGATCCGCGAATTAGAATACGACACTGCGGTCCCGCTCCGCGACCGCTTTGATATAATCCGGCATGCCTTTAATAGACGCGCCGGCGACCAGATCCGCTCCGCCGATTTGCCTCGCCACCGCACAGGCGCCGCAGCCCCATATGGGAATATTTGCAGCTTGTACCCCGGCAAGCAAGTCTTTTAACGGAGTCAGATTCACGCCATGGACATGATCGGCTGTGCCCTTCCGTCCCAGCGTGACCGCTTCGTTCCAGAGCCAGAGCACGACATCGTGCCCCTGCTCTTTCGCCGCTTTGGCCGCAACGAACGGGAGTGTCGCCATCGATTACTCCTCCGTGAATCGTCGTTCGTGAAGCGTATCTCACGTGCAGCCTTTCGCGCTTCACGAGATACGCTTCTCGTCCGTCAGGCCTCGGCACATCTCTTACTTCGCAAGGTTCCATGTATATTCATACGACCTCCGCAGCATCCGTACGCATCGCCCCTTTTGCATTCAGAATGTCAGCACCTTGTCCGAATCCACCACCCACTGCGC
>CAYHNM010000249.1:0-1226 GCA_964357985.1 uncultured Nitrospira sp.
AATGTTGGCAAGGATTCGTCTACCATCGAACGTATCCGAAGAGTCGATTCAGCCATGACACACTCGCGGAATATGCCGCGTATCGCATGCACGACACGCCACTCTGTTACGGCGCGTATGTACAATCACTGGACGGCGCGGCAGGAGACCATCTCGCTGGTCAAGCAAGCGGCGGCGGAGGGACGATCCTCGTATGTCCTCGTGAATAATCGATCGGAGGGCTGCAGCCCGCTTACCGTGCAAGCCTTACTTGAAGCACTCGCCATACCGACCGACTCGCCGTTGTGAGGCCGTCAACCACGTGGTAGCATGATGCCTATACGTATGGATTCTTTGAATCTTTCTCACCTGCCCACCGTAGAGGAGGCGTTATGTCTGTCCGTCACTCCACGACCGGTGTTCTGCTGCTCTCCGCACTGATCGGCATTCCCCTTCCTTCGCACGCGGCGGAGGCCATGAACGGCCGGATTGAAATCATCGGCGAGTATCGATATGCCGCCCGCGAATCAGAGTCTGTCGCCGATGCCAAAGCGCTCGCCTGCCGGGAAGCCTGGCGCCAGGCCGTCACGACCTCATCGCTCTATCGGGAATACACCGCCGCCGTCATCGACTCTCCCCTCTTACGTGAGCTGTCCTCTACCCTCGCTAACCGTCATGTGCACGACCCCCAGATCGTCGAACAGACGGAACGGGGGCGGACCGTCTCCTGCCGCGTGCAGGGGTATCTCCAGACCGATGAGAGTGCGCGCGTCATTCGCACGCAGCTGACCGGCGGCCCTTCGGCAACGGAGGGGATCGACCAAAACCGCGCGTTGCGCCTTCTCACGGTGAAAGAAGACGCGAGCGGTATCATCGCGATTCAATACCAAGCTCTCAAGCGGTTGGACTGGCTCGGCACCCACTATCAGGGCGGGTTACGGGAATCTGCGGACATCATGGTGGATTTTTATGATGAGCAAGGCTTGCTCATGAAGACCGAGCGCTACCCGGCCAGGCGCACGGCAACCGGTGATGATGTCATGAATCCCGGCGCCATCGCCGTCCTCAAAGTGACCAAACCGGCCGGCAGTAAAACCTATCGTGCCTGGCTGGTGAAATAGCCTAGTTCATCCGCCGCTTCCCTCCTCGTCCGAACCTGACTCCGCAGATTCTTTCTGCCTCCCCCCCTTTAGTTCGACCGGGTCACAACCGATAGAGATAGCCGAGAGCCTCTTCGAACCGGTCGT
>CAYHNM010000249.1:1326-3149 GCA_964357985.1 uncultured Nitrospira sp.
ATTACCCGCGCGGTGAATCTTATCGGGATGCAAGCCGTCAGCGACCTGGTCGCGGCCACCACCATCGGACGGACCTTCACTGGCATGACCTCGGACTTGATGAATCTCCCGGCCTACTGGCGCAAAAGTGTGCTCTGCGCCTTGCTGGCCGGCAAGGTCGCGAAGGCCTGCGGGATCGAGGACAGCGAGCGATTCTTTATCGAGGGCCTGTTGCGGGATATCGGCCACTTGGTGCTGTATCAGACGATTCCGGAACGGGCTCAGTCGGCCCTTGTCGAAGCGGGCAATTTCGGCACCGCGCTGGCGGAAGTGGAACAGTCCAATATCGGCTTCGACTTCACCGAAGTCGGCGCAGAATTGATTCGCTTCTGGGGCATGCCGGGCCAGATCGAACAGGCCGTTCGCCATCAACTGAGTCCGCATGAGGCCGGCGAATACAACCTCCATGCGTCGATCGTTCACCTCGCCGGTGCCGTCGCCGATCACGCCGAATTAGACCCGAACCGTGCCAAACAGCCTCCAGTGTTTGATCCCTTCGCACTCTCCTGCACACAATTCAATCCCGACGAACGCCCGGCTCTGTTGAAAGAAGCCCAAGGCCAACTGCAAGACACCCTCTCGTTCATCTATCCACGGGCAATGGCGGCGTAGCCTCCGAAACGACTGCCCGCTCATCCGAATTTCCCACACTACACGCCAGCGCATACAACGCACTTGCGGCCTCACCCCTCGCGCGGCTTCCACTCCCCTCTTTCGAGGAGTGGCCAGACACGCCCCTAACGCGGTAGGGTACACTCCCGGCGGATGTCGACAAGTGGAATAGAAGGGGTGATGACCGTATGAAGATGCAACGGTTCCGGCTGCTCGTAGCAATGGCTCTGTTCACCCTTGCCGCCCTCTCATCCCGCCTGTTCGGAGGCCAACAAGAAGACGCGTTGGAAACGGCACGGTTGCTGGCGATCCTACTGGATTCCGGGCGGGTCACGGTCGCCAAGCACCAGGACCTCATCAATACCCCGACTCAGACAGACAAGAAATTCACGCCGGAATTATTTGAACAAGACGTGCTCGCTGAGTTCCAGCGACAGACCGGAATCGCACTGAATACCCTGGAAGACGCAACTGTCCCGGCAATGGCGAAGCCGCTTCTCGCCCAACTCCTCAGGGACAGCATTGGAACCATCCAAAGTTACCAACCCGTGCTCAGCCTTCCAGGAATGCGATACAAAGGCCTCATCCCGGCGACCTTCGGCACCGAGACCGCCGCCCGGTTTCAAAAGTTTTCACCGATCTATATGAAGCAGACTGCACCCAACCATTTGGTAAGAAATCTGAAAAACAAGCCCGACGCCTATGAGACGGCCGCCTTCGAACGGTTCGGTGGCTCCTCGTCCGCATCCGGCAAGCGCCAAATCATCAGCGAGCTGGTGGACGGAGAGCGTAGCGCTCGCTTGATGCTCCCGCTCTATTATGAAAAGTCCTGCCTGGCCTGCCACGGTGAGCCGAAAGGCGAACGGGATATCTCCGGGTATCCACGAGAAGGCGGGAAAGAAGGCGACCTCGGCGGTGCCATCAGCGTCATGATCCCCCTCAAGTAACCTTCATTGCCTAGCGAACGCATCGACGCTAGTCTCTGCGGCCGTCCAATCGGCCGGAGGCACGCATCAAGTCCCAAGAGCGATGCGTTGACAGCCCTCCGAGCAGGAGATCACGGACTGCACGGTCCATCACAGCCCCTTACTGCAGCGTATTGAGCGAGCCGGTCGAGCGAGCGAGGTTGACGCGGGCGGCGTTGAGTTGGAAGAGCGCATTCACCAGATTCT
>CAYHNM010000250.1:0-3142 GCA_964357985.1 uncultured Nitrospira sp.
TTGCCCCGCTCCGTCCTCTGACGGAGAGCGTGCCGCTCTGGACTTCCCGATCCCCCGCCACGAGCATGTAGGGGACCTTGGCTTTTTCAGCCTCGCGAATTTTAAAGCCGATCTTTTCGTTGCGTAGATCGGCGTCGGCTCGAAAGCCTGCCGCTTTCAGCTGAGCGACGACGGCATTCACATACTCACGCTGATTGTCGGTGATGGCCATGACCACGGCTTGGACCGGCGCCAGCCAGGTGGGGAATGCGCCGCCATAGTGCTCGACGAGAATGCCGAAGAAGCGTTCGATGGATCCCATCAGGGCCCGATGGATCATGATGGGCTGGTGAGACTTTCCATCCTCACCGATATAGCTGAGCTCAAACCGTTCCGGATTGTTGAAGTCTACCTGAATGGTCGAGCATTGCCAGGATCGGCCAAGGGCGTCCTTGATCTTAATGTCAATTTTAGGTCCGTAGAAGGCGCCGCCCCCCTCATCCAAATGGAAGGCAATTCCCCGGCTCTTGAGCGCCCCCTCCAGCGAATCTGTCGCGAGGACCCACTTGTCATCGGAGCCGACTGACTTTTCTGGTCTGGTCGACAGGAAGATCTCAAAGTCGACGAAGCCGAATGATTTCAAGACAAAGAAGGTGAAGTCCAGCACACGGCTGACTTCATCTTGAATCTGATCGGGCCGGCAGAAGAGGTGCGCATCATCTTGCGTGAAGCCGCGGACGCGCAACAGTCCATGCAGGACGCCCGTGCGCTCATACCGATATACCGTACCAAGCTCGCCGTAGCGGATGGGGAGGTCCCGGTAACTCCGCAAGTGCGATTTGTAAATCATGATGTGGTACGGGCAGTTCATCGGCTTGAGCTGGTACTCGCTGCCTTCCAGCTTCATCGGGGCAAACATATTCTCCCGATAGTAATCGACGTGACCGCTCGTTTTCCACAGATCGAGCCGCGCGATGTGGGGTGAATACACCAAATCGTAGCCGTCTTTGATGTGCTGTTCGCGCCAGAAATTCTCGATCAAGAGTCGCACCAGAGCGCCCTTCGGATGCCAGAGGACCAAGCCCGGACCGATTTCATCCTGGATGGTAATCAGGTCGAGTTCTTTCCCGACCTTGCGATGATCGCGGCGCTTGATCTCTTCAAGACGCGCTAAATAGGCGTCAAGTTCGGCCTGGGTTGGGAAGGACGTCCCGTAGATCCGTTGCAACATCGGGTTACGCTCATCTCCGCGCCAGTAGGCGCCGGCGGTCGTCAGGAGCTTAAAGGCTCCGACGTGACCGGTGGCGGGGAGATGGGGCCCGCGACAGAGATCGACAAACTCGCCTTGGCTATAGGCCGAGATCGGCTCATGCTCAGGGAATCCCTGGATCAATTCGACCTTATAGGCTTCGCCGCGGGATTGGAAAAACTGAATGGCTTCTTGTTTCGACAGTTCTTTCCGTGTGACCGGCAGGTTCCGTTTGATGATCTCGCGGACGCGCGCTTCGATTTTCTCGAGATCTTCCGGCGTGAAAGGCCGCTCGAAGGCGAAGTCGTAAAAGAAACTATCTTCAAGCGCAGGACCGATGGTGACCTGTGCCGTGGGAAATACTTCTTTCACCGCCTGCGCCATGATGTGGGTGCTGCTATGGCGGTACACCTCTCGCCCTTCTGCCGTATCGAACCGGACTGGTTCTACGACAGCGTCTTCAGTCAGCGGCCGTGACAGATCAACAACGACTCCATTGACTTTGGCGGCGAGGACATCGGATCCGACCGGCAGGCCGCAGGCCTTCAAGGCTGCTCCCACGGTCTGTCCTGTTTCCAGGACCTGGCTATCCCCGCCTTTGAGAGTGATCTTCATCCGTCCAGTGCTTTTCTTATCCAAATAAAAACAACAAAGGCATTCCGCCGCCTCAAGGCAAACGGATGCCCCTAGCCGAAATGGTAGGCGCGGACGGTCTTGAACCGTCGACCTTTACCGTGTCAAGGTAACGCTCTCCCCCTGAGCTACGCGCCTATTGTCCGGGTGGGCATGCTAATATAGGCCTGCCCACACTGTCAAGAAATGCAAAAGAGAAGGCAGCCTTCTTCCGCTGTTTCTGGAAGGCACCGCCTTCTCTTTGTGTTACCGGTTATGCAACGGGGTCGTTACTTGACCGCCGAACGCAGCTCCTTCCCAGCAGAGAACTTCGGGACCTTAGCGGCCGGAATTTTGAGCGATTCCCCGGTGCGTGGGTTCCTGCCCATCCGCGCTTTCCGCTTTGAAATCGTAAAGGTCCCGAAATTCACCAGAGAGACGCGCTGCCCTTTCTTTAACGACGTGGTGACGGCTCCGGTGAAGGCTTGCAGGGCGGTGCCTGCCGCGACTTTGGTGATTCCTGCTGAGGCTGCCATCTTCGCAATCAGCTCTTCCTTGGTCATCAGTCCCCTCCTTGGTTATGAATGAATGAGGATGCCGAACGCCTGAAGCCTTTACCATTGTCTGGGCAGCGTCTCCTGCTGCACCGCAGCACTAGGAGGAGCCGGTGGCCTTTACGCGACCTCGCTTCAATGGAATATGGAGATTCGTAATCTTTTTCCTCAACGTATTTCGATTCAGGCCCAACAATTCCGCCGCTTGAATCTGATTGCCTTGGGTTTCTCGCAGCGCTGACGAGATCAGGGGGCGCTCGACGGCTGAAATCAGCATCGGGTGAAGATTCTTGGCGGCGCCGTTATGCATCCCCTTAACGAAGTCACCCATTTTCTGGTCGAGGAAGTCTTCCAATGAGAGGTCATGTCCCTTGCTCTTCTGGGACTCCTCGCGGCGCTGGCTCATCATTTGGATCATAGCTGGGGCCCGCTTCAGCACAGTCCGTGATCCCACGATGACCAAAGTTTGGGCGGGATCTATCCGCGCAGGAAGCGCCTCGGAGTGGTCCTGCCCTGGGCGAGTCTCCACAACCACAGCATCATAGGGGCGCCTGGGGAGATCTTTGGGGAGCGAGGCCGCATCCCGAACCATCGTGACAGAGGCGTTTCCGAAAACGGCTTTGAACTGAGCGTGGACATCGGCATCCGCCGTCAGTAACAGAATGGAAAAAACCGATGTGGGAACCGACATGCGGGCACCATGCGAAGAAGAGGGCGGAATTATTGCCCAGGGCCGACATGATGTCAA
>CAYHNM010000251.1:0-3140 GCA_964357985.1 uncultured Nitrospira sp.
AGCAGCAGCGTCAGCACAACGAAGCCGATCAAATCGAGATTCAACAGCAGCAGAACAAAGGCGTAGCTGGTCGTCGGCAGAAACGAATCGGCTTCACCCCCGCCGGGTACCGCCATCTGCGAATAGTAGAAGGTCAACGCCAGACTGGGAATGAGGAGGATCAGGACGATCCAGACCGGACGGAGGTGGGGCGCCTTGCGCTCGGGTTCGTTGGAACGAAGAGACTTGCTGGAGGAGGCAGAACCGGAAGATCCTGCGCCGGACAGAGGGCGTTCCGCCCTGCCGGGTCCCGCAGCGGCTAACGCACGTGATGGCTGTTCCGAATCCGGCATGGGGTTGCCTAAGCTCCTCGCCTCGTTGCACGAAGCACTGAACCCACTATAACGGAATTGGCGGGCCGTCTCAAAAGTTCTGAAATGAGCGGATCCGCAGACAACCGGTGAGCGCTACCCCGTCGGGTCTATTTGCCGGACGAGAGGGAAACGTACTTCATGCGGAGCGCGTAGAGCATGTCCCGTAAGACCGTCTGTTCTTCCGAGGTGAGATTCCCTTTGGTCTTCTCTTCAAGCACCGAAAGCAAATCGATAATTTCTTTGGCTTGCGGAAGATTGACGGGAACGGCCTGTTGCTGAGGGTCGAGTTTCTCCCCCATCAGCATCAGCGAAGAAGAGCCCAGGGAGATGACGAAGGAGGAGAAGGTGACAGGAAACGCCGGAGCGTGATGCGCCGCATCCGATTCCGCCGGCTTGGGGGATTCGCTTGGACCTGAGGCTTTCGCGGCGGCCTCATTGCTTCCACCACGCCGATCCCGAACGACGAATCCTTCTTCCTGTTCCGCCATAGCTCCCTCACCAACGACTCGGACTTCGTGCGCGGTACCCTACCATAGGCCCCCAGAGCTCGCAAGCGACGGACAACCGTTGAAGCCGGCGTTCCTATCGGTATAGAGTGAGCCCTCGACAGAGGGATGTATGTCTGAGCGCTTTTCAAAATTGATCGATCTCATGGCCACGCTCCGGGCTCCGAATGGATGTCCGTGGGACCGCAAGCAAACGCATGAATCGCTGAAGCCCTACCTACTTGAAGAAGCCTATGAAGTCCTGGAGACCATCGACCACCGGGACAATGCCAAACTCAAGGAAGAGCTCGGGGATGTCTTGCTCCAAGTCATCTTCCACAGCCAGATTGCCTCCGAATCCGGCACCTTCACCATCGACGAGGTCGTCGACCATTTAGCCGCGAAACTTGTGCGACGGCATCCGCATGTCTTCGGTGATCCGGACGCGGCGACGAAACCAACTAACGGCGAACAGGTTCTGAGCCAGTGGGAAGAGATCAAGCGAGCCGAACGGCAGGCCGCCGGCGGTGCCCAGTCAGCGTTGGACGGAGTTCCCAAAGCGCTCCCGGCCTTGCTCCGGGCCTATCAAGTCCAGGCCCGGGCGTCACGCGTGGGATTCGACTGGTCGCACGATGCCACCGGGCTGGCCGATGTCTTCAAAAAGATTGCGGAGGAAATCGGCGAACTGCAAACCGCACTTGCAGCGGCGGCAACAGCACCATCCCCCTCCGTTTCGAACCAAGATGAAGTCGCGGGAGAACTCGGCGATCTGCTCTTTTCACTCGTCAATCTTGCCCGGTTTCTCAAGGTCAATCCTGAAGATGCGCTGCGGCTCTCCACCAACCGGTTTGTGGATCGGTTTGTCCTGGTGGAATCTCAGGCAGCCGAACAACAACGCCCGCTGTCCGGCATGACGGCGAGTGAATTGGACGGGCTCTGGGAAAACGCCAAGCGCCAGCTGCGTGAAGCCGCCGTGCAATCAGACTCAGCGATCACGACAAAGGATATCCCCTCATGAGCGACGAGCAGAATCCCTATCAAGAAGGCAAGCGTGCCGGAGCCCACCCTCTGGTGGTGGTGTTCGCCATCTTGTTGGGCCTCTGGTTGTTTGTCGCGCTGATCGTACCCAGCTCACGCAACAAACAAGCAGCCGGTACGGAGGGCCCCGCAGGACCAGTGGTAGAAGATCCGGAAGCCGTGCCGGTCATTTACAAAGTCCAGACCAGCATCACAGAGATGAACGTGGTCGCGATTGTCGTCCCGCCGGAAGCCACGGATAGCCAAGTAGCCGGCCTCTTAAAACAGCTGAAGAGCGAGCGGCTGGCCAGCACGCTGAGCGACCATATCCCCGCCACGACACCGGGACACAAGCTCGGCGATCATGCCGTCGCCGACATTTATGTGTTTTCGGATAAGCAATATGCCGGAGTGGAAGCGCTCAAGACCTTGGCACTTGGTGCCCATGCACCCGGCACACTCCTGCCGCGGGCGATTCCTTTTGAAGTGACGATGGAGGAAGTGCGCGGCCACTACCGGATCGACCTGAACGATACCGGCGCACCGGACAAAGGATCGCTGGGCTATACCGACGAATCCGGCGTCCATTCCAAGCGCTATCGATCCATTTTCTAGTGAAATCCCAGGGATTTCACTGCTTCTGAACAGGGCCTGTCCACAGGCCCCGTACCCTTGTCAAGAGCCATTTAGGCTCTCGTTGTCCCCACAAGATCTAGGGGGTGATGACGCAGACCCCCCAATGCCTAAATCTCGGGCAAGGAGCTCATCTGCAGATCTAACAAGCAGATCCTCGCTGCTGAATGGCGCTATCCACAAGGCTGTCCCCAGAATCTGTGTGTGAACGCGCCCCGACCGGAAGCTCGTGAACAATCGCTTTTGAAGGAGGGACGATCCGCTACAAGCCGACCCGTTTTCTGACCTCTTCCCGCAAGGTCGCCTTTTCCTGCTCAAACAAAACTTCCAGCTTTTGAAACAAATGAACGAAGGGGCCTACAAACGGGGCAAGCATCACATCGCGCCGCTCAAGCAGCATCCCCTCCGCCTCGGCAATTTGCACTTTCCAATCCGCAATCGTCCGCGAAAGGACCTTGCCGATCACCATCTGCTGCCCGGGAGAACCAGCAACCGCTCCCAGCAACCGCTCGCGCAATACATCCAGCTCATCGGGAATCGAGACTTTGACGCGAATCCCGACCGGCGTCGCCCAGGCCTGCCGTTGAACGGAATAGTCATACGAAAAGATCGGTTCCCGCGGCTCACGGAACGGCCCGCTCACATCGAAAAT
>CAYHNM010000252.1:0-3120 GCA_964357985.1 uncultured Nitrospira sp.
CGCGGCTTGAAGGCGCATTGGCTCAGCCGGTCAACGAATTCGTCCGTGATTCTGCGATCCAACGGTTCGAGTTTACCTTCGAGTTGTTCTGGAAAAGCTTGAAGGGATATGCCGAGGAATCTGGAGTGGAGGCGTATTCGCCGAGAGACAGCCTCCGGACGGCATTCCAGCTCGGGGTGATCCAGGAGAACTCAGACTGGTTTCAGATGTTGCAAGACCGCAACCTCACCAGCCATACCTATAATGAAGTCACGGCTGAGACGATTTACTCTCATCTCCCAAGCTATCTTCTCCTCATTCGACAGGCACATGCGGAGTTGACGCGCCGGATCAAGAGCTAGTCGCCTGGCAGCAAGTTGGCAAAGCAGTTGTAGTCATAGATACGCATACTTTTTTAAGACAGCCATGCCCGCGCGAATTCTCATTGTCGATGATGATCCCGACATCCTCTCAGGCCTCAAACAGCGGCTTGAATGGATGGGGCATCACACCATCACTGCAAAAGACGGGGCGGAAGCCCTCACCGTGATTCAACAAGCCGCGCCGTCTCTAGTGCTTCTTGATCTGGAATTGCCGGTTCTATCAGGCATCGAGGTTCTTGAACGTCTCAATGGTCGCGGAAAGACAATCGCTCAGCAGGCCCATGCGACTTCTGAGAAGAATGGCCACCCCATTCCTCCCATCATCATTCTGACGGCCTACGGCACGGTCAATCGGGTGGTCGAGGCCATGAAGCTGGGGGCCTGCGACTTTCTTACCAAGCCGTTCGATCCCGACCATTTGGGAATGGTGATTCAGAAAGTCCTGGAACGGGAATCGCTGAAACGGGAAGTGACGCACTTACGCTCGGATCTGGATGCGCGCTATTCCACGATTGTGGCTGAGAGTGCCAAGATGAAAGACGTCGTGACCGCTGCCAAACGAGCGGCGGCTTCGGACATCACCATTCTGCTCCAGGGCGAAACGGGCACGGGAAAAGAACTCCTGGCCCGCTCCATTCATCGGTGGAGTTCGAGAAAGAATAAGCCGTTCATGGTCGTCAATTGCGCGGCGTTGCCGGAGCAGTTGCTGGAGAATGAGCTGTTCGGGCATGAACGGGGCTCATTCACCGGGGCGACACACATGCAGGAGGGGAAAATCGAGGCGGCGGAAGGGGGCACCGTCTTTCTCGACGAGATCGGCGATATGCCGCTTCCTCTTCAAAGCCGGCTCTTGCGGCTGCTGCAGGACCGGGAGTTTCACCGGGTGGGCGGCACGCACCAAATTCGTGCGGACATTCGTTTCCTCGCCGCGACGAACAAGGACTTGCCTCGAGCCGTCAAGGAAGGCACGTTTCGGGAGGATCTCTACTATCGGCTCAGCATGTTCCCTGTGATGCTCCCGCCGCTTCGAGACCGTCAAGAAGACACTCTTGTACTGGCTCATCACATCATTGAGCGTGAGGGAGCGCGGGGTGGTGTCAAGAAGAAGCAGCTCAGCCAAGGAGCGATGGAAGCCCTCTGTCACTATCATTGGCCTGGGAATATTCGTGAATTGGAGAACGTGTTGGCCCGGGCGGTGATTCTCTCCGATGGTTCGGTGATCCACGCGGAGGAGCTTGGCCTTCCAGGTGTTGTGGTGCCTCAAGGCGCGACGCCCATTCCTGAAGGGAAGAGCCTGCCCTATCACGATTCAATGGAGGCGCATAGCCGGTGGCTCATCACTCAGGCCTTGCGACGAACAGGCTGGAACCAGACGCAAGCCGCCGTCTTCTTGAAGCTTCAGCGGACCTACCTGACCAAGCTGATGAAACAGAAAAAGATTCTCCCAAGGCCATCTGAGTCGTAGCGCTGTCCTGTCCGAGCGCATCGAGCACGCGATTACACGGTGTCACGAATCATGGCAGGTGTGTCTTGCGGTGTTCTTGGAAGCCGGATGAAGAAACGGCTTCCTTGTCCGATCGTGCTTTCCGCCCAGATGGCTCCGTGATGTAATTCAATCAGTTCCTTCGCGATCGACAGTCCGAGGCCAGAGCCTCGTGTTGTGGCTGAGGTATGAGGGGAACGGAAAAATGGAAGAAACACCTTATCCAGTTCTTCCGGTGCAATCCCGCATCCGGAGTCTTCGACGGTGAAGAGTACGGATCCATCGGTGAGTTGGTGCGCTTCAATACGGATCCGTCCCCCCTGGGGTGTGAATTTCATCGCGTTGTGTATGACATTTGTGAGAGCGCGACGGAGCTTCTCGCGGTCTCCACTGATGGGTTTGAGCGGACCGGGAAAGGCGATATCCACCGCCAGCTGCTTCTGTTCTGAATAGTATCGGAGCCCCTCCACGATTTCACGCAACAGCGTGTCCAGCTGTACAGCATCCCGTGTAAGTTCAACGCCAACTGCCTGAAGGCGAGACAGATCAAGAAGGTCATCAATCAGCGTGCGCAGCCGCTCGATGTTCTCATGGGCCCGGCCCAAGGCCTGGAGTTGGTCGGTGCCAAGGGCTCCTGTCACACCGTCGAGCAGGTTCTTCACATGAATCTTGATCGAGGTGAGCGGGGTGCGGAGTTCGTGCGAGGCGTTGGACACCAGAATCGTTTTGAGGCGGTCCAGCTTCAAGAGCTTCTGGTTGGCACGTTGCAACTCTTCTGTCCGCGTATTCACCCGGGATTCAAGCGTGCGGTTCAATTCCGTGAGGTCATCCTGTCGGGATTTTAAGGAGACGGTCATCTGATTGAACGTCGTCGTGAGTTGCCCGATCTCATCGTGAGACGAGGGTGTCAGTGAGACAGACAGATCGCCCTGTGAGACGCGTGTGGCGAGCGATGTTAACGCAGTGAGCGGTGTGGTGATGTGTCTGGTCAGATAGACGACGGCGGCGAATGAAAAGGCAATGATGATTCCGGCGATCACGACGACCTGCCCGGCCATCTTGCGAAGGAGCTGGTGGCTTTGGTTGCTGGACATGCCGACCAGCACATACCCGTACAACGGCGTCTGACGCGCGGCGCCGGAAGGCGCTCCTTCCGCAGATTCAGTCAGCGCCAGGCTGAGTATGGGGTCGTTGCCGAGAGACTCCGCGGGGCTTTGAACGGCCTGTGTCAGGTGATAGACGATGGGGTGAGCCGTTCCTGCTAAGAGGCGAAGC
>CAYHNM010000253.1:0-1471 GCA_964357985.1 uncultured Nitrospira sp.
TCGCTGGTCACCGCAATGGTGCCGTGCATCTGGTGAATCACGTGCTTGATATTATACAGGCCCAAGCCGGTGCCTTTCCCCGGTGGTTTGGTGGTGAAAAATGGTTCGAAGATCTCATTGAAGAGGTCGGGAGGGATGCCGCAGCCGGTGTCGGAGACCTGCACGATCACCGTGTCCGGTTCGATGGCCGTGCGCAGCGTCAACGTGCCGCCGCTGCCCATCGCCTGGATGGCGTTGGTGATGAGGTTGACGAAGACGTGGAGGAGTTCGTCAGGATTTCCTGAGGCGGCCGCGTCGGGAGCGTAGCGTTTTACAATGTCGATATCGTGGAACCCTACGGCATACCGGGCAATCTTGAGGGCTTCGTCAAGCCTGGCGCTGAGAGGAACCAGGCTATGGTTGTGGGAGGCGGAGCGTCGGGCGTAGGAAGTCAGGTCCCGGCAGATGGCCGTCGTGCGTTTGACGGCTGCAATAATGTCAGCGGCTTGCGCGTGAATGGTCTCAAGGTCGGTCTCGTCCTCAAGATTTTCTGCGAGTCCCAGAATCAGCTGCAGGGGGTTATTGATGTCATGGGCAATTCCGGCGGCGAAGGAACCGATGCCCGCGAGTTTTTCGGCGTGGAGCAGTTCGGCTTGCAAGGTCGATTCATGTTGAACGAGTTCCCAGAGAATGCGGGAAGCTGAGCCACTGAGCACATCTGCTTCAGGCCGGGCGTGACGGCGGAGTATCGCTCCTAAGGCGGGGTCGCCGGTCACGTCGAGAATGAGTTGCACGCCGTGGTCCTGGATGAGTTCGGTCATCTGGGTCACGACCGGCACGCGCAGTTCGCGGGCCCGCTGCAGGCCGGGTGCCCCGGGGTTGCAATCGGTGATGCCGATGATCTCGATGGCCGGGATTTGGTGGAGCAGGTCGAGGAGCGCGATGCCTCCTCGCCCAGCCCCAAGAATAGCAACTTTGGTGGGCGTCACGTCTGTGGGGTGGGTGGTCGTCATGGGGTTGACGGAATCCTTGTCTGGTGAGGTCAGGGAGGGCTGACGCACTGCCCTCCCCGCCTGATCCTGTTCAGATAACTGCGGCGCTGATGAGTTCATAAGGGTGCTAGTTCACGCTGTTCCATCGCGCGGGCGACGGCGGCTTTCAGTTTCTCACCTTCAACGGGCTTCACGAGATAGTCGACCACGCCCTGTCTGAGTAATGACGTGGCCATGTCGGTATCGGGGAACCCGGTCAGGACAATCAAGGGGACGCGGGGATAATTCTGCCGGAAGTACGCGATCGCTTCGATCCCGTTGACCTTCGGCATGCGGATGTCGCAGACCATCACGTCGAGAAGCAGCCGGTTTTCTCCGCTGTTGATGGTCTCAATGGCTTTCTCCCCATTCTCGGCTTCCAGTACGTCATAGCCGGCTTTCTGCAATGTCATCTTCACGACTTTGCGGATGTCCGGCTCATCGTCCACGACAAGGACTCG
>CAYHNM010000253.1:1571-3107 GCA_964357985.1 uncultured Nitrospira sp.
CCACAGTTGGTTCATAGGCACCAGATGCAACGGTATGGTTGTGAGGGCGCGCGTCGTCATGGGTCACCATATGCGTCGAAGGAAGGCGATCGTGGCGATGAGAATGACAGTGGTCAAAAGGAACATCATGAAATACATGGCACCTCCTGCGAATGTAATCGGCCTCGATCAGCCGTACCGCAAGGACTGTACCGGTGATGCAAGGTGTTGCTTGTGGCGGGAAAATAGTCATGATCGCGGATGCTTAGCGGAGATCGGAGATATCTTCTCAGTGGCTGAACCTCCGACGGGGAGACATCCAAACCAATCCATTCTGGATGCGATTGGATCCGGTGCGTCAGTCATTAGTATGTGCAGGGATCTGTGTTGTGCAGTGATGGATGAGCGCTTGTCCACGCGAATTGCGTTTCCAGTCTGCCCTCGGGTATCCTCACTCAAATAGACGGAGGCTGGGCATGATCACACCGGAAGTGTTGACTGAGTACGTTCGGAAGAGTATGCCGGATGCGGCGGTGACGGTCACCGATCGCACGGGGACGATGGATCACTTGAAAGTGATGGTGGTGTCGGAGGCGTTTCGGGAGAAAAATCTTCTGGATCGGCACCGGCTTATCTATCAGGCGCTGGATGTGCCCTTGAAGGATGGGCGTATTCACGCGTTGGAGTTGACTGCCCGCACTAAAGACGAAGCATAGGAGGATATGATGGCCGAACCGATAGAAGACGAAATCCAGAAGGAAGTGAAAGCGCATAAGATTCTGATCTACGGCAAGGGGACGAAGACCATGCCGATGTGCGGATTCACGCGGGAGACGATGCAGTTTTTCGAGAAATACGGGTACCCGTATGAACTGATCGATGTGCTCTCGCAGCCGACCAAGCGGGAGGCTCTCACAAAGATGACCAATTGGCCGACGTTGCCCAAGGTGTTCATCGACGGGACGTTCTATGGCGATACCGACATTCTCGACCCGATGGAAAAGAAGGGCGAGATGGAGCCGCTGCTGAAGAAGGCGTTCGGCAAGTAGCGTATATCTCCAGCGGGAGCCGAGATAACAACAGGAAGCCGGCGAGGCGCTCTATGAGCATCCCGCCGGCTTTGTTGTGATGGGAGGGATGTCTCTCCTGCACCGCATCGCCGGCTATCTCCAGGCCTTCATTTCCTCTCTCAAGAGCATCACTCGGCCGAACATGCGGGTCGCATGTTTTTCCAGATACGAGGCGCTCAAAAGCACGAGGATTCCGGCTGCCGCGAGGAAGGCCCATGGACTCTGGGCATAGAGCTGCACGGCGAACTTCAAATGGTAGCCCATTCCGAAGATGAGGCCGATCACCCCGGTTGAGAACACCACTCTTTCTTGGTAGCGGAATCCTGCCACCACCATGCAGGTGGAGAGTGCGACGCAGAGGAATGAGGAGAGCAGGGTCGCTTCCGTACCGAGCTGAGCAAGCAGTGCGATCAGCGTCAGTAGGGCCGCGAATTTCCGGTACGAGTTCCCGCCGCCGAACGACCGTAGCGAGAGGCCGGTCAGTATG
>CAYHNM010000254.1:0-3098 GCA_964357985.1 uncultured Nitrospira sp.
GAAGAACTTACGAGGACGGTCATTGAAGTCACGCCGGTCGCCCGTGGGCAGTTGCGTGTGCCTCGGGAATTTACCGCCACGGTTCAATCCAATGAAAACGAACTAGCCGAGGTGACGACACTGATTCGAGGCCGTGTGGTGAAGGTGTATGTGGATGTCGGACAGGATGTGAAGAAAGATACGCTGCTGGCGCTGCTTCACAGCACGGATCTCGGCGTGACGGAGGGAGCCTATCTGAAAGCGGCGGCGAGGCTGCACGAGGCGGAATTGGCCTACGAGCGCGCCAAAGACCTGCATGAACATAAGGCGGTGAGTCTGGCGGAAGTGCAGCGCCGTGAGGCCGAGATGAAAACGGCGAGGGCCGAGGCCCGCGAAACGCAGAACCGCCTGGAGCTGCTCGGTGTGCCACGGCAGGAAGTCGAGCGCCTGGATCGCGACCATACGATCAAAGCGGATGTGCCGTTGCGCGCGCCGTTCGACGGCCGGGTCATCATGCGCAATATCACCAGAGGCGAGGTCGTCGAGACGAATCAGAAGTTCTTTACCGTCGCCGATCTTTCGGATGTGTGGGTCGTCGGCAACGTGCCGGAAAAGGATGTGCAATTCATCCGCAAGGATCAGAAAGTCGATGTCATTGTGTCCGCGTATCCCCACGCCATCTTCCCCGGCACGATCACCTATATCAGCGATGTCCTCGACCCGGCCACCAGAACGATGCGTCTGCGGGTGACTGTGCCGAATTCCGACCATATGTTGAAACCGGAAATGTTTGCCACCGTCCGTGTGTATGCCGAGACGAATCCCGACGCCTTGACCATCCCGTTGGCCGCCGTCCAAAACGGGCCGAACGGCAAGATGGCATTCGTCCGGCGAGGAGCGAACGACTTTGACGTGCGGGCCGTCAAGTTGGGGTTGGAGCGGGGGGAGCTGGTGACGGTGTTAGCCGGGGTGTCCGAGGGCGAGCCCGTGGTGACCAGAGGATCGTTCATGCTCAAGTCAGAAATGGAACGGCACAAGATCGAGCCTGCGCCATGATTGCGTCTCTGCTTGAGTTTTCCCTTCGCCAGCGGATCCTCGTTCTGGGACTGGCGTGCTTGCTGTCTGTGGCGGGCCTCTGGTCTTTCCAATCGATCCCGATCGATGCGTATCCCGATGTGACGAATATCCAGGTGCAGGTGCTGACCGATGCACCGGGTCTTTCGCCGGTCGAAGTGGAGCGGTTCATTACCTATCCGCTTGAGCTGCAGATGACCGGCCTGCCGGGCCTGGCGGAGATTCGATCTCTATCCAAATTCGCCCTCTCCCAGATCACGGTCGTCTTCAACGACGATGTGGACATTTATTTCGCCCGCCAGTTGGTGCTCGAACGGATGATGGCGGCGAAAGAGCGATTGCCGGACGGGCTTGACCCGGTGATGGCCCCTGTCAGCACCGGGCTGGGCGAGGTCTATCAATACTACGTCGAAGGGCCGGAGGCGGGCACGACCGATCCGGCAATCGCCGAGGCGGAGTTGAGCGACCAACGGACGTTCCAGGACTGGGTCTTGCGACCGCTCCTCAAAAGCGTGCCGGGTGTGATCGATGTCAACGCCATGGGTGGGTTTGTTAAGCAGTATCAGATTGTCGTGGAGCCGGCGAAACTGCGGAAATACGGTCTGACGCTACACGACATTTATGATGCCGTGGCCAAGAACAATGCCAACGCCGGAGGCAATATTCTGGAGCGCCACGCGGAGCGCGCGATCGTCCGCGGCCTGGGATTGATCAAGACGACACGCGATATCGAGTCCATCATCGTGAAGGAGGCCGGGGGGACACCGGTGTTCGTGCGCGACGTCGCGGAGGTCCGTATCGGACACGCCGTTCGTCATGGCGCGGTGGTGCTCAACGGCGAGCGGGAGGTCGTCACCGGGACGGTGCTCATGATCCGTGGCGGCAACGCCCGTCAGGTGGTCGAAGCCGTCAAGGCGAAGGTGGATGACCTGCAGCAGAACCATGTCCTTCCAGCGGGGACAAAGATTCTGCCGTTCTACGACCGCATCGAGCTGGTCACGGCCGCGATCGATACGGTGCGGGACGCCTTGATCGAGGGGATTGTGCTGGTCGTCTTCGTATTCTTCTTTTTCCTGGGCCACGTGCGCAGCGCCATCGTGGTCACGGCGACGTTGATCGTCACCCCGCTGGTCACCTTCATCGTGATGGAACGGTTCGGACTCTCCGCCAACTTAATGACACTCGGAGGACTGGCGATTGCGATCGGCGAAATCGCGGACGGATCACTGGTCGTTGTCGAGAATGTTTATCGCCATCTGGCCGAGAATCATGGCGCAGCGCAGAAAAGTAAGCTGGAGGTCATCCTGCACGCCACGAAAGAGGTGGGCAGGCCGATCCTCTTCGGGATTCTGATCATCAGCGTGGTGTTCCTGCCGCTCATGTCGCTCCACGGGATGGAGGGGAAGATGTTCGCGCCCTTGGCGTATACGCTGGTGATCGCGTTGCTCGCGTCCGTCATCGTCACGCTGACATTGTCGCCGGTGCTCGCGTCGATCATGCTGCGCGGGGATCACCCGGAAGAAACGCGTCTGACTCGCTGGATGAAGCAGCGCTATCGTCCGGTATTGCGGTGGACGCTGGGTCATCGCAGTGCCGTCCTGGCTGGTTCAACGGCCATCGTGGTGGGCAGCCTCGCGCTGCTTCCGTCGGTGGGGAGAGAGTTTATCCCGCTGCTGGAAGAAGGCGCGCTGACGCCGCAGATCGTGCGGTTGCCGAGCGTGTCTCTGGCGGAATCGATCGAGATGGAGAAGCAGGCCCAGAAGGCGATGCTGGAATTTCCTGAAGTGCGGATGGCGGTGAGCAAGATCGGACGGCCTGACATCGCGTTCGGGCCGGAAGAGCCGAACGAAAGCGATCCGATCGTTTCCCTTCGTGACCGGAGCACGTGGACGACCGCGACCACTCAACCAAAATTGACCGACGCGATCAGAAACAAGCTGGCGGAGATTCCGGGGATTTCCGTGCTGATGAGCCAGCCGATCCAGGAGCGGGTGGATGAACTCATTTCCGGAATCAGGACGGAGTGCGCGATCAAGCTCTACGGA
>CAYHNM010000255.1:0-3097 GCA_964357985.1 uncultured Nitrospira sp.
CGATGTCATCATCGATCAGATCAATCGTGAACAGCCGGATCTCGTCGGCCTGAGCTTCCTGAGTACGACCAGTTATCCCTACGCCAAAATTCTTGCGCGCCAGATTCGCGCGACCAATCCAAAAGTAAAACTGGCCTTCGGCGGCGTCTTTGCCAGTCTCAATGCCCCGCTGGTCAAATTGCAGTGCCCCGAAGTCGATTATGTCTGCCGTGGTGACGGTGAGCAGCTGTTGCTTGATCTGCTCGCGAATTTTGACAGCCCGGAAGCCGTGGCCAGTTTGACTTGGATGAAGGACGGCAAAGTCGTTCACAATCCAAACCGTCCGATGGAACGCCATTTGGACCAGTGGCCCTTCCCTGATCGAGAGAGTCTGAAGCTCGACTTCATCGAGTCGATGCCGTTGGATGTGCCGGCGGTGCTGTCGATGGAACGATTTACCACGATGCAGACCTCGCGTGGCTGCCCCTGGCCTTGCGTGTTTTGCGACATTCCGATTTTCAATGAGGGCAAGTGGCGGGCGAGGACGCCTGCGCACGTGGTCGCTGAGCTCAAGTATCTCGAAGAACATGGATATGGGTCGGTCTATTTCGTGGACGATCACTTTCTGCTCCAGCCGAAGCGGATCGAAGCCATCTGCCAGGGTGTGATGGATGAGAAATTGACCATACAGTGGGGCATTGAAGGCCGGGTCGATTCGGTCGCCCAGCATCTCTTTCCCGCGATGGCCAAGGCTCATTGCCGCACCGTCATGTTCGGGATCGAAAGCGGCAGCCAGAAGATTCTCGACCGGCTGAAGAAGGAGCAGACGCTGGCAGAGGTGACGACCGCGGTCAAGAATGCCAAGAAGGCCGGCATCGAAATCGTGCACGGATTCTTCACCGTCGGCAATCCTGACGAGACCGTCGAAGATATGAAGGCTACGTTCGACTTTGCGGCCAAGCTGCCGCTGGATACGTTCGGTTTCAACCGGCTCTGTGTCTACCGCGGGACTCCGCTGTGGCAGGAATATGTGAAACGCGGACTGGTGCAGGAATCGACGGATTGGTATAAGTACTTCAAATGCTCTGAAATCGATCCCACCTGTCTGCCCGGCGAGACGATCAATCGCGTGCGGCAGAAGGGGTTGCAGAAGCTGTTCATGTACAAGCTCTTCTGTTATCCGATCCAGACGATTCGTCTGCTCCGCCGATTCTTGCGGTTCATGCCGGTGCGTGACGTGGTGTTCCTGATTACCAAGCCGTTTATGGGTCAGAAAAAGGGCGCGACCAAATCAGAAGTGCTCTCGCGCGCGGTCGAGCACGCCGACATGAAAGATGCGGCGGCGCAGATGACGCAAATGACGGACGAAATGCTGCACGATGTCTTGGAAGCTTCCCGCGCCGAACGGGAGCGTATTCAACGAGAAGCGGAAGGGTCACGCGAACTTCCCATGGTTTCTGCTCGATAGGTTGATCAGAAGGCAGGTTCTCTAATAAATAGGAGGTTTTCTCCTCTTTGTGAGCGGACAAAGTTCTCTCCGGCGAGGGCTCCTTCAACTGCTTCCGTGCAGCCTGGTTTAAATCGATCATGGAGTTCGACGATTATTGCCTGTGTTCTTGAAAGCCAATGATGCGTTTCAGGATCTTCAAACAATTCCTTCTCCGACCCCTCGATATCAAGTTTTAGTAAGTCGATCCCGTCTAATCCCATTTCGTCCAGCAAATTCATGATGGTAATTGTCGGGATGGTTGAACTGTCAGAGGAGAGATTTTCACTAACACGAAATGCATCTGGTTGCCCTGTAGTATTTTCCATCATCAACTGCGTTTTTCTTGGCCACAATGCTCCTTGGATAGGGCGAATATTTTTGTAAGGAGCGGTATTTTTGATCAGAAGGCGGAAATTCTCAGATTCCGGTTCTATCGCTACGACGACCGCTTCAGGATATTGGTGAGTGAAAAACACTGATGAATAGCCAACATTCGCCCCTCCATCTAGAATGAGACGAGGTGTAAAGCCAAGGCCGAAGGCGTATTCTCCTTCAACGAAGATTTTCTTGAAGGCCTGGTAGTCTGAGGTTTTCCCGCGCAAGCGAATGGTATGGCGAAGACCTGGAACGGTTAAGCAATGCTCTTGTCGAGAATACTTCGATTTTCCATACAGCTCCAATCCTTTAAATAATCCGAATTTCTCAACATAGAGGGGCAACCGAGATTTCATGATGTTTTCTCCATGATGCTATCAGGTCAAATGCCCCAAGTAGATTTCGCTGCGATTCCAATCCCATAGCTGATGCTGACCGCCACGGTGATGATCACCAGGTTGAGCATGATGCGTCGCTTGATGTCCATGCCGGACAGGAACGAGAGAATCGTGGAGACCAACACCACCATAAGCCCTGCCGTCAGCACGGAAAACATGGCATCGGTGGCGCCGATCAGCACGGGGAAGACCGGGACGATGGCGCCCAGCAGGTAGGCTGAGCCGACGACTAACGCCGATGACAACGGTTGCTCTTCCATCGGGGAGAATTCAGATTCTTCACCTAAAAATACCTTCTTCGCGACTTCGGTCGATTTCACTTCCTGCTCAGAATTCAGCGCCAGGAAGGCGCTGGCGGCCATCGACAAGGCTCCGGCGACCGCGGTGGTCGAGGCGGCGATCAGGACCATGGTCGTGCTCCCGAAGGCTCCGAAGAATCCGCTCACGGCCCCGAGAATTTCCACCAGGCCGTCATTCAGGCCCAGAAAGATATTGCGGATTTTTTCCGGATTGATCTTTCGCTGCGTGAGTGCCGTGACGAGCACGTCTTCATGCTTGAATTCATCCATGAGAATCCCGCGCAACGCTTCGGCCAGCGGTTTCCCCTGGTATGCCCGCCAGACGGCCAGATACTTCCGCACCCCGTGCACTTCGATCGCTTCGAGGACCAGGTGGACTGCGGTTGAGCCAAAGAGCCGGCAGACCAGCATCATGACCGACAGTTTGATGCGTCGGCCGAGGTCGAGCTGCTCCAGCTTGAGATCGAAGAACCGCTGCCAGAAGGCGAGATGGGCGGTTTCGACCTTGATCAATTCGTCCAGCGTGTCATGGACGTCCGGTTGAGTCACACCTCGAA
>CAYHNM010000256.1:0-3079 GCA_964357985.1 uncultured Nitrospira sp.
GGCGAAGGCTTGCGTCGCTCCATGCTGAACTTTCTGGAAGGGCGAGGACTAACGATGGATGTTCGCCAATGGTTCGACCATGACGTACCAGAACCGGACGTCCCTAAGACCTGGGTACGAACCGTTCTCCGCACACGAATAGAAGTCGACCATCTGCCGCTTGAACGCCGGCTGGTGTGGCTCGGCGCTCAGCCAATCGCAGTAGCACAAACCAGACGGGTCACACTGACACTGCAGGGACGATTTGCCAATGTTGTCATCCAGCTCCCCCACGCTCAGGGACAATGGTTTCAAACAGTCATCCAGCAAGCGACCCCGCGCAAGAACAAAACAACCGCCTATCCCTGGATTCGAGATATACAAGCCAGTTTTCCAGGCACGGCCGAAGATTTCGTCACGTTTTTACAAAGTCCCGGCTGGAGAAAAACCCGCACCGCAGGGCTGTTGTTGGTCTAACGCCTTACCAGACTTCATGCCCCCAAACTAAAAGGGCGGGAGATGCTCAGCACCTCCCGCCCGCCGCATCGCTTGTGAACGTTCGTTACTTATTCGGCTGCGGCGTATAGCGCAGATAAGGCTTCACGGTCTTGAATCCCTTCGGAAAAAGCGTCTTCGCCTCCGCGTCATTCACGGCCGGAGTGATGATGCAATCTTCCCCGTCCTTCCAGTTCGCCGGTGTGGCGACTTTGAACTTTGAAGTCAACTGGAGCGAGTCAATCACTCGCAATAATTCATCGAAATTCCGGCCACATGAAGCCGGATAGGTCAATGTAAGCTTCACCTTTTTGTCCGGCCCGACAATGAACACCGAGCGGACGGTCATGTTGTCGATCGCATTCGGATGGATCATGTCATAGAGAGTCGCGACCTTCTTATCCGGATCGGCAATGATCGGATAGTTCATCGTGGTCTTCTGGGTCTCGTTGATATCGTTGATCCAGCCCTTATGGGAGTCCAATGGATCGACGCTGACCGCAATGACTTTCACTCCCCGCTTCTTGAACTCAGGAGTGATCTTGGCCACGGTTCCTAATTCAGTCGTACAGACCGGGGTATAGTCTTTCGGATGCGAGAACAGAATTCCCCATCCGCCGCCAAGCCATTCATGAAAGTTGATCGAGCCTTCGGTCGTCTCAGCTGTAAAATTCGGGGCTTCATCTCCTAAACGGATTGCCATGTAAAACTCCTTTCATCAATTCGATAGAGGACAATGAGTTCGTTTATTGAACATCGCACCTGATGGACTACATTACTGAGTTCAGACCAAAGAGTTCAACCCCTCCCCTGCCAGACAGACACATAGGCTTGCTCCACTCAAGCATTCACCTTCCGCCTCCGATACAGTCCAGAGCCCAACGGCATAGGAGGATATATGGATCAGGCAAAGCCCAGTCCGATCGCACTCCGGATCTCGAACGATCCGATGTACAAATTGCTCCGCGAAGGCTGCATTAAGGAGTTCAACATCAAGAAGGCCTCAGGCGATGCGTGCGACTTGAAGAGCTGCGATCTGCGAGGGCTGGATCTCCGCGGCCTAGATGCCACCGGACTGGATTTCAGTGACTGCTACTTCCGACAATCCGACCTTCGCGGCATCGACTTCAGCCAATCCAATTTGAGAGGCTCCTCCATCAACGCCTGCAAGATCTCCGGCGCCCTTTTCCCGGCTGAACTCACCGCCTCAGAAATCGAGCTTTCGCTCCTGCAGGGTACCCGCATGCGATACACGAAGTAGTACTGAGCCTCGGCTTAGCCCCATCAGCAGACTAACACGTCACATTTGCGCCGATACTAGTGCGCAGCCATAGCGAGGGCCGTCGGCACAGTGACTCCGCTCCCATCCTTGAATCCGGCCTCCAACATAAAGACTCGACTCTCTTCCACCTGCCCCTGCTGCGTGAGCCATTCCCTGATACGCTCCGCGCGGCGTTGTGCCAGTAGGCGGAGCGCCCCCTCCTCGATCGTGATCGTCTGAAGTAACCGCGTTTTCATCTCGGTGACTGAAGGCGGCGGTGCGTCAGGCTGATTCGCTGCCGGAGAGAATTGTTTGGCATACCAGGCCGTCGTCAACCGAGATTCCTCCTCTGGCGAGAGGGCAGGAACCGGCTCTTTGCCTGACGGCTTGCCGGCCTCTTCGAGTGTGAACTGCCGCAACCGCTCAAGAAACTGATCTTCGGCCAGCACCCGCGCATCCACCTGCTTATCGGCCATGCCTGCCACATCCAACGACAGGGCCGGACGTTCCGTCAGCACGGTTACAAGCGTCGTCAGCTTCTTTACCTCGCTCTCGGTCAACTCGCTCCGGCCGGGAGCAAATTCGATCGCATGCAGTTCTTCCCCGCTACCTCCGACGAGGGAACCGATTAATGCAAACGGCGACGTGACGGCCTTTCCCAGCAGATTCAGGACCGTATTCAGTAACACCCGCCCGTACTTAAAATCAGGATCCTTCAAATTCCCGCGCACCGGCAGATCGATCGCAATCTGACCTTTCCGATCCTTGAGCAGCGCGACAACCAGGGGAACCGGCAGCGAGGTGGCGTCGGGACTGTCGGTCTTCTCTCCAAAACCCAACTGATCGATGAGCACCTTGTTCTCCGCCTCAAGCTCATGTTGCGACAGCTTGTAGGCCAGATCCAGGAAGAGCTTCCCCTTCCGGATGGAATAACCCACATACTTCCCGCTATAGGGACCAGCGGTGGTCAAATCGATATTGTCGAACTTCACCGAAATATCGGTGAACGCATCCTCGCTAAGCGGATTGATCTTGCCCACAATCCGCAATGGCGCCACGCGACCCAGCTTGCCCGACAAGTCGACGTCAGCCTTCGCCACTTGCTTCGAGGACAAACCTTTCACCGTCCCTGTCAATTCTTCGAGCCCCGTCCGCACTGTCGGCGCAATAGAGTCGTCTTGAAAGGTGACGGCACCCTTCATCAGCTTCACTGTCTTGATGATAATCTCTGGCGCCGGTTTTGACTTGCCCGGAGACTGTTCCGGCACTGGTGCCGCCTTCGACTCAGTCTCCTTTTGGGCTTTGACAAGATGCGCCAAATTCATCGTGCCATCCGACTGCACC
>CAYHNM010000257.1:0-3071 GCA_964357985.1 uncultured Nitrospira sp.
GCCGCATCATCCGCGGGTACGACCGGCCGCATGCCGTTCGCACGGCGCGCATGTGCGCGGCTGTAGCGGTTGCCCTGGGGCATGACTCTGCGCGAGTGCGCCAGTATCAGATTGCTTGTGTTCTGCATGATTTGGGCCGGGCGGGGCTCGATCGTGTGCTCTTTGGAAAAATCTGGTCTTGGGCCAAAGCGCATGGCATCCCGACCAGGCCCCGCGAATGGCGAGCCCTACATCCGGAGACCTTGTATGGACGCGAGACCGAAGCCTTCCTGCGTCGATACAGGGATGATCTCGATGCTGCCGGCATCCCCATGACGGCTTGGGCAAAGGAGCAGGTCGAGATGCGGCTTGGTTATTCCCGGCGGCTGTCCCGCCGGCTGCGAACGGTGCGTGGCGAGATCAAGAAGATGGGCGTGAGATGGGAATCCTGGATGCAGCGGGTGATGCTCTATTACTATTATCCGGAGAAGCTAACGGATGCCCCGACTTGGGTGAAGCAACTGGCAGAGGTGCTGGTTGCCTGCGAGCAGTTCGAGGCGTACAGCAATCAGCAGCGCGGCCGCGATTATTATGTGCGGAAGAAGGAAACGCTTGCCGATGCGTTTGCCTATCTCGAGAAGTTGCAACAGGAAGGTATCTTGAGCCGGCCGGTCATGTCGGCGCTTCGCGGGTTGGCCGCCGGCGGCGAGTTCGACCGGGTGTTGGAAGAAGCGCGTGGTTGCCGTCTCTCGCCGGCCGACCGGAAATTTCTGCGACATATGGAGCACTGACATGGCTGTGCAAACGATCGCGTCCCGCGTCGACATGCGAGGCGACACCCACATCGAGAATCTGACGAAATCGGTTCAGGCCGCCGTCGCCGATTCCAGGCTGAGGGCCGGTATCGTGACGGTCTTTGTGAAGCACACGACCGCGTCGATCATGATCATTGAGGACGAGCCGGGGATCCGTGCCGATACAAAAGCATTCTGGGATCGGGTCGTACCGGCCGATCCCGCCTGGCAGCACAATACGAGAAATGCCGGGGAAGACAACGGGCACAGCCATCTCCGGGGGCAGCTGCAAGGGCCGTCCGTCACGATTCCGTTTTCCGACGGAGCGCTCCTTCTCGGCACCTGGCAGCAAATCGTCGTGGTCGACTTCGACACGCGATCCCGCACGCGCGAGCTGATCTTTCAAATCATCGGTGAGTGAGGATGAGCATGCGGCGCATCATGCGAAGGCTTGCTGGTGTGACGGCGGGAGCTAGCGTCCTCGTCTTCAGCCTGTGGGCCATGGCAGCCGACTGGGGCAAACCGCTAGGGGGGACCTACGATGGCGCGGACGGGAAGCCCCGACCGGTGACTCCCGCACCGGCCGAATTAAGCCCGGACGAGCGCGCGACCATGGCGGTGTTCGAGCGGGCCACCAAGTCGGTCGTCTTCATCGCCAATACCGCTATTCAACGCGACATCTGGTCCTTCGATACGATGGAGGTCCCGCAGGGCTCCGGCTCCGGATTTGTCTGGAGTAAGCAGGGGTATATCGTCACGAATTTTCACGTCATCTATGGAGCCGATGCGATCAAGGTCACGCTGGCCGACCGGAGTGAACATCAAGCCAAGATTGTCGGGGCCGATCCGGACCATGATCTGGCGGTCTTGCAGATCAAAGTCTCTGAAAGTCTTATGGAGCCGCTGGCGGTCGGGGCTTCGCATGATTTGCGGGTCGGGCAGAAAGTCCTGGCCATCGGCAATCCCTTTGGGCTGGACCATACCTTGACCACGGGGGTTGTGAGTGCCCTAGGGCGTACGATCAAGTCGATGTCGAACCGGACGATCGAGGGTGTGATCCAAACCGATGCGGCGATCAACCCCGGCAACTCCGGGGGCCCGCTGCTCGACAGCAGCGGACGGCTGATCGGCGTGAACACGCAAATCGTCAGTCCCAGCGGCGCCTATGCCGGCATCGGGTTTGCGGTTCCGGTGGATACGGTAAATCGCATCGTGCCGGAGTTGATCAAACACGGCAAGCTCATCAGGCCGGGGCTGGGTGTGTCGCTGGTGCCCGATTCCATTGCCAAGCGCTGGGGGATCAAAGGCCTTGTCATTGGAAAAGTTTCGCGCGGCGGGAGCGCCGATCGCGCCGGGTTGCGGGGGGCACGCGAGACGCAAGCCGGTCGCATCGAACTCGGCGACATCGTGGTGGCGATCGACGGGAAGCCGGTCGAGACCATTGACGACATGATGGATGTCATGGAAGCGCATAAGGTCGGTGACCAGGTGACGCTCGATATCATTCGCGCAAACAAGCGTCAGCAGATTTCCCTTACTCTCCAGGCGGTCAATTAACGCTGGTAGCGTCCGGCTTCAACATGTTGTTATGATGACTCCTGAACAAACCGGAGACGACCATGAGCGACCATCGTGCAGACGACAAGGGGCCGGGTGGCCCATCAGATACAGGAGCGGGGAAACGGGCGTCTTCGACGACGACAGATCCGCTTGAGTTGATCGAGCAATGCCTCGTATCTTTTCCTGAGAACGATCCCCGTCAACAGATCCTCTATAAGCTCCGGCACTCTGTCATGCTGACGGCTGCCAGCCAGCAGCAGCGGGACGCGGAATTCAAGAAGATCAGCGAGGTCGTGGCAAAGCTGACGGCGCCGGCCAATCGGATCGGCACGTTGCTCGATCTGCCGGGTGAAGGCCTGGCCAGGATCGTCGTCGGCGGGGCGGAGTATTATGCGAACGTCGATCCGCGTGTGGTTGCCGCTGATTTGAAGGTCGGCGCGCAGATTCTGGTGAACGAAGCCTATGCGGTCATCAAGACGCTGGGCTATGACCTGAACGGGCCGGTGCTCAAGCTGACGGAAGCATTGCCGGACGGGCGCTTGCGTTTCGAGCAGGAGATGGGCCGGCAGTCCATGATTCTCCAACGGTCGAGCGATCTTGTCGGGGTGGAGCTGAAAGCCGGCGATGAACTGCGGATAGATCCGGGGCACCGGATCGCGATCGAGAAGCTGGAAGACCGGAAGGCCAAGACCCATGTCCTCGACGAGGTGCCGACGGTGACGTGGGAGCAGATCGGCG
>CAYHNM010000258.1:0-3058 GCA_964357985.1 uncultured Nitrospira sp.
GTGCACAGTGTCATTGGGGCGGAAGAGGAGTTGGCAGCGACCTGCCGGAAGATTTTAGATCTGGTCGAGACCAATGGGTATCGGTTTGACGACATTGGCGTGGTGGCCCGCACATTGGATCCCTATCGGGCTCTCCTGTCGGGCGTCTTTGATCGATATCGTATCCCGTTTGTCTCGACGGCCGGTCGGCCGCTGATGCAGGAACCCCTTTGCAAGGTCCTGTTACAGTTGCTCACATTGCCGCTCAACGATTTCTATCGCACAACGATGCTGGACGTCGTGACCTCTCCGCTCTTTGCTTCGGACCTGCTCGATCATGAAGCCGCCGGCTATCGTCCGGAACAATGGAAGATGGTGGTGCCGGGCCTACAGATCACCCGCGGAGTCGAAGAGTGGAAGCGATTGGAACCGGCTTCCCGAATGACGCTGGAATTGGTGGAAGGCGAAGAGCAGGGTCGAGCGATCGATGGATTGGATATCGCCTCCGATGTGATGACGCTTCTATGGCAGGTGGTGTCGGAACTGTTGACCGATTGTTTGGCGCTGCCTCAGCGGGGGACAGTCGGTCAGTTGATCCAGGCCTCTCGCCAACTGGCCCGCCGGCATCTGGCTGACCCGGGTCGCGTCGAAACGGCCGATCCGGATCCGCTCCAGACCAGGTTGATGACGACATGGAGTGCCATCGATGGAGTCTGGACAAAGCTGGAGGAATTGGATCTGCTTGGGGAGGACATGTCCTGGGCGGATTTTGTGGATCTTCTGACCCATACATGTGAGCGTACGATGATTCCGTTGGATGAGACCGCTCATCGGGGAGTAAGCGTCGTCGATGCCATGGCTGCGCGCGGGCTGACCTTCAAAGCCGTGTGTGTGTTGGGCCTGAACGAAAAGTTGTTTCCCCGATATATCCGGGAGGATGCGTTTCTTCGTGACCGGCATCGGCGGGTGCTCGATGCGACGCTCGGGTTCAAGATCGATGAAAAGCTTGGTGGGTATGAAGAAGAAACGCTGCTGTTTGAACTGATTAATCAGGGGGCGAGCCGCCGCTTATTTCTATCCTATCAGCGGGCTGATGAGGCCGGTCGAGTGTTGGCGGTTTCTCCATTTCTGGATGAGTTGCTCAAGCGGTCTGGTCTTGACGGGCGCTCGGCGGAAGCGGTGCCGCGGCGGCTGACGGATCGAGTCGCGCAGCGTTCCACCATCCAGCAGTTCCTTCCGCCGGCCGAACTCGCTCAATGGATGGCGCTGACCGGGCAGGACCCGACGGCTCTCCTGAAGGCGGTCGGTCGCGAGGCGGAAGGATTTCGGCATGCTGCCGACGCCTTAGTGGGGATGGAGGACGATGACCCCGTGCTGAACGGGTATGACGGGTTGACCGGCCCGCTTGACGCCTACTGGTCTCGCGTGCGCGAGCGCGGGTTGGCACCGACGCCGCTGGAGCGGTATGCACGGTGCCCCTTCCAGTATTTTGCTGCCGACGTGTTACGGCTGGAACCGGTGCGATGGTCTGTTTCGCAGGAGCCGGATGCCGCATTGTTGGGCACGCTGTGTCATGCGGCTCTCAAGCGCTGTTACGAGCAGCTTCTCCCGACCGGATGGCCGGCCGAGCCGGTCACCGACGACACGATGGAGTGGTGTATTCGTTCGGCCGTGGATCTGGCGGCGCAGGACTGCGAGGCGCGCCATTGGACCGGTCATTATTTGCTGTGGGAGTTGGCGAAAGAGCACGTCATCACACTGATCACAGCTGCTGTCGATGCGGATACGGACGCGTATACCGAGACGCCGTTTATGCCCGTAGGATTCGAGCTGGATGCCGAGGGCACGATTGCCGAGGTGCTGCCCGATCCGTCTGCGACGATGAAAATTCGAGGACGCGTCGATCGGATCGACCGGCATCGGGATACCGGAGCCATTCGCATCATCGACTACAAATTCAAGACCGGTGGGTCGATGAAGTCAGAGGATCGCAACCTGCTGCAATCCGCCATCCGAGGATATCGCCTCCAGCCTCCGCTCTATGCTCGCCTGCTCATGCCCGGCAAGCCTGCGCCAAGCCAGGTGCAGTTCATGTTTCTGGCGCCGCTGTGGGAAGCGCCCATTGCACGTTCGACGTTCGATGTCCGCGCACTTTCAGGTGAGTCCGGGCGGCAGATCCAGCAGACGCTGCGCATGCTCATCACCGGCCTCCAAGCCGGACGGTTTTTTATTCTGCCCGACACCTATTGTGAACAGTGTGAATTCGGTGTCATCTGCCGGCGCGAACACCAGCCATCGTGGTGGCGGTCGTATCGATCGGACGATGTGAAAGCCCTCAAGAGCCTTCGTCTGCAACGTCTGTCGGAGGAGCCGCGTGGAACTGATTCCTGATCGCCAGGCCCGCAATCTGGCGGAGACGACGTTTGACCGGAATGTCGTGGTCGTGGCCGGCGCCGGCACCGGCAAGACGACGTTGCTCGTCAATCGATTGGTGCACCTCCTGATCAAGGAGCCTCGTCCGGTGACTGTCACCCAGATCGTGGCATTGACCTTTACGAACAAGGCGGCCACGGAGATGAAGGTCCGGCTGCGTGAACGGCTGATGGTCTTGGCCAATCCTGAAACTGAAGCGGCTCGGGTTGTGGATGGCGGGGCGGTGTCGGTTGCTGACTTACGTGCACGTTACGGTCTCTCCACCGACGAAGTCGCCGGCAGAGCCGCGGCGGCCCTCCAGGATCTTGAGAAGGGGCAGATCGGCACGCTCCATAGTTTTGCGGCCCATCTGTTGCGGCTCTACCCCCTTGAGGGCGGCGTGGATCCGACATTTCAGGAGGATGACGGGCTCCGCTTCGAAGAGCATTTTGCGGCGGCGTGGGAGATATGGGTTGATCGGGAGTTGAGCCGGCAGGGTTCTCATCATCAATTGTGGCGCAGGGTATTGGGTCTCGCCACGCTGGACGATGTGCGCTCACTGGCTCGCGCGCTCTGCAGTGAGTTGGTCGATGTGGATGCGTTGCGGGCTCAGATCAATGACGAGAAGCTGAGTCCTGTGCTCGTCGAGTGGGTGCGCCAAACGTAT
>CAYHNM010000259.1:0-3056 GCA_964357985.1 uncultured Nitrospira sp.
GCGCCGCAATTTCATTCAGGCGCATGCGCTCGAAGTCAGAAATTTGGACGTGTAGGACTATGGTCGATGGCAAATGGTTGATGGATTCATCGCGAAGCGTCGTCCATTGACCATCATCCAGACATCATGACCCCATGGATTTGGAGAAGAAATGCCCCCAGATGAACGCTTAGGCTATATCGCAATTGAAGATGAGATGAAGTCGTCGTACCTCGACTACGCCATGAGCGTGATCGTGGGACGTGCGCTTCCGGACGTGCGCGACGGGCTCAAGCCGGTCCATCGCCGTATTCTCTTCGGCATGAATGAAATGGGCCTGGCCCATAATCGCGCCTATCGCAAGTCGGCCAAAATCGTCGGTGAGATCATGGGTAACTACCATCCCCATGGCGACTCGGCGATCTACGACACCCTGGTCCGTATGGCGCAGGACTTCAACATGCGCTATCCGCTGGTCGACGGCCAGGGGAACTACGGGTCGATGGACGGCGATTCCGCTGCCGCCATGCGGTACACCGAAGCGCGCATGACGAAGCTGGCTGAAGAGCTGCTTGCCGATATCGACAAAGAGACGGTGGATTTCGGTCCCAACTACGATGAATCCTTGCAAGAGCCCCTCGTGCTTCCCACGCGAGTTCCGAATCTGCTGATCAACGGGGCCGGCGGTATTGCGGTCGGCTACGCGACCAACATTCCCACGCATAATCTGGGCGAAGTCATCGACGGGTTGTTGCTCTTGATCGAGAATCCCGACGTGACCATTGCCCAATTGATGAAGAAGATTCCCGGTCCCGACTTCCCCACGGCGGGATTTATCTACGGGATGAGCGGGATCAAGGATGCCTACGAGACCGGCCGCGGGCTGCTGAAGGTGCGCGCCAAGGTCAACGTGGAGTCGGATGAGCGGACCGACCGTGAGCGGCTGATCGTCACCGAGGTGCCCTACCAGGTCAACAAGGCCAAGCTCATCGAGAAGATTGCCGAGCTGGTGCAGGACGAACGGATCAAGGGCATTGCCGACCTGCGGGATGAATCGTCGGACCGCGAAGGGGTTCGTGTCGTCATTGAACTCAAGCGGGGGGAAATCCCGCTGATCGTCCTGAACAATTTGTTCAAGCACACGCAGCTGGAAACGACCTTCGGCGTGATCATGCTCGCGCTGGTCAACAACCGTCCGGAGGTGCTCAACCTCAAGCAGATTCTGTCTCATTTCCTGGATCACCGGCGCGAAGTGATCGTCCGCCGGACCGCGTTCGAACTCCGGAAGGCCGAGGAGCGCGCGCATATTCTCGAAGGGCTGAAGATCGCACTCGACAATCTGGATGCGGTGATTGCGCTCATTCGCCGGGCGCAGTCGCCCGATGAAGCTCGTGCGGGATTGATGAGTCAATTCGGGTTGAGCGAGATTCAGGCCTCCGCCATTCTGGAAATGCGTCTGCAGCGCCTCACGCAGTTGGAGCGCCAGAAGCTGATCGACGAATACAAAGACGTGCTGAAGCAGATCGAGTATCTGAAGTCCATTCTGGCGAGCCCGGCGTTGGTGAGGAAGATCATTCAGGACGAGCTTGCGGAAGTCCGCGAGGCCTATAAAGATGAGCGGCGGACCCAGATCGTCAAAGAGGAAGCGGAAATTAGTCTGGAAGATCTGATCGCCGAAGAAGAAGTGGTGGTGACGATTTCCCACACCGGCTATATCAAGCGGAATGCCGTCTCGCTCTACCGCGCCCAGCGACGGGGTGGGAAAGGCAAGATCGGGATGGGGATCAAAGACGAAGACTTCGTCGAGACGCTGTTCACGGCGTCGACGCACGACTCCCTGCTCTTCTTCACCGATGCCGGGAAAGTGTTCTGGCTCAAGGTCCACGAGATTCCTGAAGCCAGCCGCGGGGCGAAGGGCAAGGCGCTGGTGAATCTGCTGGCATTGTCGAAAGATGAAAAAGTGACGGCCACGATGCCCGTGAAGGAGTATCGCGACGATCGCTTTGTCGTCATGGCGACGAAACAGGGCGTGATCAAGAAGACGGAACTCTCGGCTTACAGCAATCCCCGCCAGGGCGGCATTATTGCTCTGTCGCTGGATCAGGGCGATAAACTCATCGCGGTGCATGTCACGGACGGGTCGCGGGAAATGCTGCTGGGCACGAAGCAGGGCATCACGATCCGCTTTAAAGAGGAAGATGTCCGGTCGATGGGCCGGACCGCCCACGGCGTCAAGGGTATTACGCTGGAAGCGGGCGACGAAGTGATCGGGATGGAAACGATTACCCCCGATTCGACGACGGCGATTTTGACCGTCACCGAAGGCGGCTATGGGAAGCGGACGCCGGTGAATGATTACCGAGTCCAAGGTCGCGGCGGAAAAGGTATCATCAGCGTCAAGACAACCGAGCGGAACGGGTTGGCGGTCGGCTTCCTCCAAGTACGCGAAGGCGACGAAATCATGTTGATGGCGGCGAAGGGCAAGTTACTGCGCTGCAAAGTCGACGACATTCGAGAAGTCGGCCGGAATACTCAGGGCGTGCGGGTGCTGGACCTGGACGGCGACGATGATCGCGTCATAGGGGTCGCCCGATTAGCCGAAGTGGTTGAGGCGATCCCCGAGGACCAGCCGGAGGCCTAGCCCGGCGGGCCTGTCTCGCCGCACAAGACTTTCATGCACGAGCAGGCATCTTCCACAACGTCCCTTGCCGGTCCCAAGGCCAAGAAGCCGTTGGACACGGTCGTCAAGCTGGCGCTCACGGTCTTTGTCGGGTCGTTTGCGCTCATTTGGGGCGGGATGTATCTCAGCCGCCCGGACCGTTCGATTCCTCCCTATAGTGTCGGATCGCAAAACGGCCATCTTGTCGCGACGCACGTGCCTCCGGGAACCACGGATCATCAGATCGAGACCTTGCTGAACCGGTTTCGAAAGGTGGGGCACCAGACTCACGATTTCGGCCCCATGAAAATCCGTCCCACGACGCCGGACGATGCCTGCAGCCGGTATCGGCGTATGCTCGTGTATGTGTTCGATGATGACGGGTGGACCGATCCTGAGATGCTCGCGAAATATGTGG
>CAYHNM010000260.1:0-3052 GCA_964357985.1 uncultured Nitrospira sp.
ATGCGATCGAACGGGTTACGGCTCAAGCCCCAGAGATCTCGGAGCCAATAGCCGAGCGGCACTTCGGCATAGGTATAGTGCGCGCCGAAAGCGTGGAGCACCAAAAACAAGCCGATCAGACAGTAGGACGTGAGGGAGAACTCAAAGCGGCGATACGTGAGGAGCAGCAGAGGAATCAGGGTAAGCACCAGCAGATTTTCCAGCAACCAGTCCCGTCGATTCAACGGATCGATCGCCAGCCAAACCCAGAACACACTATAGGCGAGCACCAACCCCAGAAGGAGACGGCGATTTCCTGATTCCGCGCCGTGCTGCTCTGTCACTCCGGCGTTCATATCGGAGGGTTATTCAGCCATCTCGGTTTGAAGTTCGGACCGGGCCCCCCGCAACGCCCGAACCACCATAAGGATCGACACGCAGAGCAGGGCTCCGTATAGTGCGGCGGCCATGTCCTTCTGGGCGTCCCAGATGTCCCCCTGCGAACCCAAGTAGGTCACGCCCAGCTCGGGATGCACGGCGCTGGCCACCCACGATTCAATAATTTCCCACAGTCCGCTCAGCCCAAGAACGGTCATCACAGGCAGGTAGTACACCACCCACCCCTGTACACTCGCACTCAGGCGAAACAACTCTTCCATAGGATAGGCAAGCAGGAACCCGAAACTAAAATGCACGATCCGGTCAAAATGGTTGCGCCCGAGGTGCAGGACTTGATCCATCCACAACCCGACCGGCACTTCCGCATAGGTATAATGCACTCCGATCGTATGCAGTGTGAGAAACGCCGTGATGAGGCCATAGGAAGCGGGTGACATGGGCAGGTGGCGGTAGGTCGCGATCAGCACAACCACAAACAGTGCCGGCAGAATACTCGCGATCAACCAGAACTGGGGATCGGCCGGCGCCTGCGCCAGCCACACCGACACCGCAACGTACCAGACCAACAGCCCAGCCGACACGAGCTTCTTGCGATTCACATTCGTCTCCATACAATCCGTTTATCCCGTCATCACACCGAGTCTCGATGGATGATTCGTTTGAGTCCTTATATCCTTTCACTTTACTGAACGCCGCCCTTCGCTGCAACCGCCCATCCGACCGACAAGCCACTCCATAGAAACCTGCCACGGGACGGCACAGCTATGCGATAATATGAATAGTAACTTTCCGGACCACTAGGGCGGGTGTGACGTGATAATCCAGGCGCAGTTTCCCGGCGAGCAATCCGGCGAAGGCGAGTTCAAACGCCAGGCGGATGCCTTCCGCCACTATGTGACCTCCACAGGGAGCTCGGGATATCCGGCCGAAGCTGGCCGCTATCATCTCTATGTGTCTTGGGCCTGCCCCTGGGCGCACCGCACGATCATCGTACGGAAGCTCAAACGGCTGGAGGGAATTATCGGGCTGACCGCCGTCGACCCGATTCGCGACGAGAGGGGCTGGGCCTTTCGCGAAGGCCCGGGACATTCACTCGACCCCATCAATGGATTCCACTTTCTGAGTGAGGCCTACAAGGCCACCGATCCGCACTATATCGGACGCATTACCGTGCCGGTGTTGTGGGATACCGCGACGAAACGCATCGTCACCAACTCCGACGACGATCTCATGCGGATCTTCAATAGCGAGTTCAATCGCTTCACCGAGAGCCCGATCGATTTATATCCGGAGGGCCTTCGCAAGGAGATCGACGATCTCAATTCCTTTCTGTACGAAAACGTCAACGACGGGGTCTACCGGGCAGGATTTGCTACGTCACAGCAGGCTTATGAGAAAGCAGTGTACCGGCTATTTGATGCGTTGGAACTGCTCGAGGCACGCCTTGCGCATCAACGTTATCTCTTCGGCTCGGAATTTGTCGAATCCGACTGGCGACTCTTCGTCACCCTGGTCCGGTTCGATGCGGTCTATCACGGCCACTTCAAATGCAATATCCGTCGCATCATCGACTATCCAAACCTCTTCGGCTATCTCAAAGATCTCTACCAGACCGACGGCATCGCCGACACCGTCAATTTCGATCATATCAAGCGCCACTACTATGCGACGCATGATGACATCAACCCTACCCGCATCGTCCCGGTGGGTCCCGATCAGGATCTGACCACACCGCACGGTCGGGAACGGTTAGGCTAGGACACCGACACAACAGACGTGTCATTCAGTCCGTCTGCCTCTCTTGTGGTCCCCCCTCCCCATACTCCCCTGAGTCTATACACTCCGGTGATGGATCTCCGGATACTGATGACCGATTGGCGGTGGATATGCGCAACGAGCGACTGGGAAAACCTACAGGAACGCGAAGTCAAACTGAAGGATTTTGCACACCCCTCCACTGGGGAATAGGACCGGCGGGTCATTTCTTGTACCGTGAAACCATGCAGACATCCACTTTCACAAAACGTCGCCCATCTTCTCTTGGATCGACCATGGCCCTACTCTGCCGGCGCGTGATGATTTTCTCGATGAGCTTGGCGGTGATGGGGTGCGCAAGCATTCGTGTGGAACATTTGACCGACGAAACCTTTGTTCCTAGGCGAGCCATGAGTCAGATCGAATGGCTCAATCAGGAACCGGTCGGACCCTATTTCGAAGTGGCCCGCATCGTCGTCAGTAGTGCGAACTTAAGCCCCGAGTCCCTGCGCCATACACTGCTAGATAAAGCTCATGCGCTGGGAGCCGATGCCCTCGTCGGAGAAATCCCGATAGAAATGGTCACTCGAGTAGGGAGTCCTTACTTTGAGCCGGGCTTGCTTGGCCCATCCGGTGCCGCCTTCGGGCTGTATGGATACGGTTGGTATACCCCCTACTCTTCAAATCCCTATATTCTGACGCAAGGCGCAACCGACCAGCCGAGAATCGATCATGTGTTATCAGCCCTTGCTATCCGCTATCAGCAGGACTCCGACAGACTCCCTTCACAAGAAACCATCGCACAATGACCTCTATCGCCTCCTGCCACACCCATTCACTCTGACCGATACAATTGCATACTCGATCACACGCGGAATCAGACTTCGCGCCGGCCCAAAAAACTCCAAGGTTTTCCGCC
>CAYHNM010000261.1:0-3048 GCA_964357985.1 uncultured Nitrospira sp.
TACAAGATATTTTCCCGGCATTGGCCCTCACGTTTGATCCCAGCCGTTCTCCCGGCGCACAGGCCGCCTCACTCGCCGGGCGCTTCGATGACTGGTATCGCATGCGAAATCTGGAACACCTGATGACCGGCATGGCCCAACTCTACGAAAAAGGCTATCGGGTCTCACCGGCCGACCGGGCCGAACTTGACCGAGTCACCAAATGAGGGTGGTCCATTCGTGGCCCGATCGCGCCCGGGCGTTTGTCGGCGCCTGCCTGAGTGAACCCTTCTATCGCCTCTTCAGCCTGTTTCCACAGTGCGAAATCGGCTTGTCGCAACATGCCGTCACCCGCCTGACCTTTCCCCATCGGGTGCTGGCCGGCCACCGGGCCGTCCATCTGAGCGATCTCCATCTCGACCGCTACCAGCCCCGCCATGATCTGATCGCCGACGAGGTCAGAGGATTGGAGCCGGACTGGATTTTCATTACCGGCGACCTGTTGAATGTCCCGGAGGGCCTGCCTCACCTGTTTCAATTTCTCGCGCACCTGCGCACCATCGCCCCGGTCTATGTCACGCTGGGCAATCACGACCACTACAGCGGCATCCCCGTCGAGCAGTTCCGCGACTGGGCGGAGCGGCATCAGATTACGCTGCTCATCAACGAATCGGCGACGATTCACGCGAACGGCGGCGAACTGGCCCTTGTCGGGGTGGATGATCCATCGCTGCACCGGGCCGATCTCCGCTGCCTACCCGCACAGGCGCAACATCGATTTACGCTGCTGCTCGCGCACGCCCCGAACATTCTCGATCAAATGGAACCGCATCATCACGCCAACCTGATTTTGTGCGGACACAGCCACGGAGGTCAGTGGAGAATTCCAGGGATTCCGACTATCTGGCTGCCGCCCGGCTGCAATGGCCGGATTGCCGGACAGCACGAGAAGCGCGGCCATCGGCTGTATGTCAATCGAGGACTCGGCTGGTCGTTTCTCCCGCTGCGGTGGAACTGCCGGCCGGAGATCGCCCTGATTGAGTGGACCGTCGAATCAGCCGCACCGGCAATTATGGCTGCGTGAGTCGTTCCAGCGCTTCCTTGGCGCGACTGCGCGTGGTCTGATCCCAGTCTTCCTTCATCACTTCTTCAAGTTTTGCCCGGGCCTCGGAGGCGCGCAGACGGCCCAATCCCAGGGCCGCGCAGGACCGGACATAGGCATGATCGTCTTCGAGCGCAGCGAGTAACAGCGGGACGACTGAGCGGTCCTGCAGCACACCCAAATGACTGGCGGCCATCCCGCGAATGCGATGTTGTTTCTCCCCGACCGCACGGCGCAACGTGCTCACCCATAACTCTTTGAGCGCAGGCGCCACCGATTCAAGCCCGTTCACCCGATACCCGTTCACTTCCGCCAAGGCGAATGACAGCTCGAGTTTCTTGTCGCGAACGGTTTCCCGCTGAAAGGCCGCGAGCAATCGATCCCGTTTTCGTGATTGCTGCACGCGCCGGCGGATCTTCTTGATGACCACCATCACCAGCACGCCGATGCCGAGCACCGCAGCGGCCAGCGGAATCGCCTGGTCGATCACGTATTCCTGCGATTCCAGCGACAGACGTTTCCACACCCACACCGAGGTAATGACGATCCCCAGAAGGATGACAATGGCGCTCAGATTGGCCTGGCCCTGGTCGGCGCGTCGCAACATGGGAGCGGATCATACGGGCGCATCCCTCGCGCCGTCAATGAATGATCCCCGTGCCATGCCCGCAAACAATGATGGCAAACCGTGGTCCCTTGACCCCTTGCCTTCGGCAGAATATGCTCCGTCCATGGAACTCCCCGATCTGAAAGACGACCCGTATCTCAAGCTGGTCAGACCCCTGGTGGAAGCCTACCAGGCGTTCTGGCTCGCAGATAACCGCCATATCCGTTCATTGAAGCTGACGCCATCCCAATTCGACGTCATTGCGACGTTGGGAGATACGGATGGCATGACCTGCTCTGAATTATCCGCCAGAACTCTGGTGACCAAAGGGACCCTCACGGGCGTACTCGACCGGTTGGTGGCCAAGGGATTGATTCGCCGTGAGTCCGTCGACAGCGATCGCCGCCAAATCAGGATTCAACTCACCGAGAAGGGCAACCGTGTGTTCCGCAACACTTACGCGGCCCATATCGCGTTTCTGAAACCGTTTTTCGAACGGGCATTGAGTCCGAAAGAGGTCGACGACGCACGGCGGCTGCTGCTCCGCCTTCGTGACAGTTTCAAGCGAGGAACGTCCTAGGTATGCGGCTGACCATTCTCGGCTCAGGCACGAATCTTCACCCGACCAGAGCCGCCGCCGGCTATCTGGTCCGTACCGACCAGACCATGCTGTTGGACTTCGGTCCCAGGACACTCTCCAATCTCCTGAAAACAGGCGTCGATCGCCATTGCATCACCCACATCCTCTTCTCGCATTTTCACGCCGACCACTTTTCCGATTTCATCACCTTCTACTTTGACGCAGTCATCTACACCAAGCATGGCGGCGGATGGCGCCCCGATCTCACCCTGATCGGCCCGCGCGGGGCGAAGGCCCTGTTCCGCAGTATCATGGCCACGTTCCCCAGCTTTTCCGATCCGCCGTTCCGGGTCCATCTGAAAGAAGTGACGGATCGAGCCTTTTGGATCGGTGAGACGCTCATTACTCCTCGCCGAGTCGTTCATGTTCCTGATCTGAATAGCGTGGGATATCGTATCGAGCACAAGAACAAAACGCTGGTCTACTCAGGCGATGCGCAATACTGTGACAGCCTGGTGCGCCTGTGCCGGGAAGCCGACGGGGCCGTGCTGGACTGCTCGTTCCCGGCCACGAAGCCGGGGCCGGTGCATATGCATGCGGGGGAATGCGGCCAGGTGGCGGAGGAGGCAGGCGTCGATCGACTGGTGCTGTCGCACTTCTATCCGCCCGCGGATCGGGCTGACGTGAGAGCTCAGGCGGCGGAGAATTTTCGCGGGACCGTGCTGAAGGGGAAAGATCTGCTGACGATTCGGCTGTGATCGGACAGCGTTGACGATTGTG
>CAYHNM010000262.1:0-3030 GCA_964357985.1 uncultured Nitrospira sp.
TCGGCATCGGGGTCATGGTGATCGTCACCGTCGCACTGGTTGAACGAGCCTTGCTCCGGCAGATCGGCGAGAGCCGGCCGTCGGATGCCCCGACGTTTTTCTTCATTGATATTCAACCGGACCAAGTGGACGGCATCTCCCGTCTGCTCCGTGACCGCGTAGCAGCCCACGCGCCAAAACTGACGCCACTGGTCCGCTCACGGCTCGTGGCCGTGAACGGCCAATCGGTCAAAACTGACGCCGTATCCGAGGAGGAGGAACGGACAGCGCAAGCAGCCGACAAGGATCAGCGCCGGAAGACGTGGTACCTCACCAGAGAATATGTGCTGACCTTCTTGGATCAGCTGCCGAAGGACAACGTCATCGTGAAAGGCCGGTGGTGGACACCTGGCCAGACCTTTTCCCTACCCATGATCTCGATTGAGGAGGAAGCGGCAAAAGCGATGGGGCTAGATATCGGACAGACAATCGAGCTGGACATTCAGGGCACGCCATTGGTCGCAGAGGTCAGCAGCATTCGCAAAGTGGAGTGGGGCAACTTCTCCACAAACTTCTACATGGTCCTGTCACCCGGCGCGCTGGACGGAGCGCCCCTCACCTATGTCGCGACAGTTCAGGTACCGCCTTCCGACGAAGTGTCGTTACAACAGGCGATCGTCGCCGGATTCCCCAACGTGACGGCGATCAATATCGGCGATGTCCTCGACAGCTTCGCCCGCATCCTTGATCGCCTGTCTCTGGCCATTCGAGCCGTTGCGCTCTTCTGCGTACTCACCGGAGGGTTAGTCATGGGAGCGGCGCTCGCGGCCACCCGGTATCGTCGCCTCTACGAATCTGCCGTGCTGAAAGCCTTGGGCGCCACCCGGGGGTTGCTCATCGGATCGTTCGCGATGGAATATCTGTTGCTGGGTATCGTGGGAGGCGCGATCGGTGTCGGATTAGCCAGCGCCTTGTCCTGGGCGCTCCTTCGATGGGTGTTTGAACTCGGCTGGACTCTGTATCCCCACGTATTACTCATCGGACTGGGGCTCACGATGGTCCTCACGCTTCTCGTGGGATTTCTCAGCACTTACCGCTTACTGGGACAACGGCCGCTGTCCGTCCTCAGATACGAGTGAGTCGCCACGACTTGATGGTGTACGCCGATCACTTAGCGGGGGAGGGCAGGTTCCGGTAACCAGAGATCCAGAATGCTGCGGATACGGCGCTGATCCTGCCGATGCAGTTGGACAAATCGCAGGCCGATTTCTCCTTGGGACGAGGACCGGACAATAGCCTCCTCCACCGTGATGGGGAAAGACACGCTGGAGTGCTGAAATTCTAGTTCCACCCGTGTCCCGGGAACCACAGGACGCTCACAACGAATCCGGCAGCCGCGAATCGACAAGTCCTGGATAATTCCTTCTTCCCCCAACTCATGCGGTGATGCATGCCGAGGCTTCAGCCACACGGGAAAATCGACCGCAACCCGATCGAAGTTGCGGCGGGGATTGGTGGCAACTCGACCGAGGAAAGAACGAAACCGCCGAGCACACAGCTGGCAGCGGAACGGATAGACCGTCACATAACCCAAGAGCCTGTCCGTGAACGACCGGCGGACGGCGAGTCGAGTTTTTGTTGTGCCGCAGACCGGGCACGCCACCAGCCTCATGGAACCACCCTTCTGTCCCGTGACGAGTGGTTACAATCGTACGCGCGCGCGCGCGCCTTCGGCTACCCCCTAAAAGTACAAGGAGATACCCACGACCGACAACGATGAGGTATACCTAGCGGACCGTCTCGGCGCCCGGCGTACCATCAGGGGCGCAACAATTCGCGTAAGCTCCGGCGCTCTCGGTTACGGAAGGTCACGGCGATACGCAGCTGTTCAAGATATTGGTCCAATGTTTTTCCGCCGAGATCGATCTTGCGGGAGAGAAAGAACGCTCGCACGTCCTGTTCAAGCTCAGCAGTAGCCAACGCGACAACCCCGCCGCACATACGCCGCAGGCCTTGCTTTGGGAACAGCCGGTCCATCTGATCCCAATTCGTCTTCACAAACTCCCAGGCCTGTTCACGCCCATACAGATTCCCCAACACGGCACTGACGACGAATGGCGCATCCTGAGTCCGAATCTCACCGTTGATCGTTCGGGCGAGTGTTCGCGTCAGCAGCGCCGGGGGTTGAAAAGCCGCGAGCGCAAACAAGTACCGCCGTTCCTCTTGCGGGATCGTGGCAGTTCGGGAGTGATCGGAGAACTCGTTATAGCGCGCCTCGTCGCCGGTGTGGGCCAGAATGGCGACGAGCGCGGGGATAACATTGGGGTCAACGCATGAATGGTCCGCGCGGTACCGCTGATACTGCTCTGCTGCTTGCGCGTGAGTAGCCGGGTCGTTGCCGAGTTTTCCCAACGCGCCGATGAGCTCTCCTCGCAACTGTCTGACCAGTTCGTCCTCGCCGGGCTTCGGCTGCCACGTAAGCTCTGTCACGGCAGGCATGAGACGCGCACGAACGAAGGCTTCCAGGACGGGCCGGTCCTCCGCCGCGATAATGCGGCTCAAGAACGAAAAGGAATCGAGGAGGACGGCCCATACATTCTTGTCCCGCTCGCCTGTAAAGTGGCTGGTCAGATGCAAATAATCGGACAGCGGCGTGAGCCCCGAGACCGTCGTGGCCCAGGCATCGCTGACCAGATTGAAACGCTCGCTCGGTGCGAGGTGATCGACTCCGGCCTCCAGGATCCGCTGCAGCAACGAAGACTCGTACCGCACCCGATAGAACCCGTGTCCCGCTTCATTGACGAACAGATGCCGGACTCCTTTCGGAAGGCTCACCCGCACCTCCCGATCCGTCAAGAGGAGACGGCGATGTTCGGTGGTGCCGGCGGCGGTGATCCGGAGTGGGACGGGAATCTGCCAACGCTGTTCGGTCGATTCGGGAGACGAGAGATAGGTGAACCGCTGCTGCGAGAGCACCAGCTCCGTTTCATTGTCCTGACGCACCGTCACGAGGGGATAGCCCGGCTGAAAAATCCAGCCGTCCATGAGTTC